>NZ_MCYD01000619.1:0-7073 GCF_002876325.1 Vibrio sp. 10N.261.52.A1 | reverse complement strand
TTCTAGCAATGTTGAAAGAGAACAATATTAGCGACGCACAGATCAGCGAGCTATTCCAAACGTTGACTGAAAACCCTCTTGCAGCAATGGCGACGATCAGCCAACTTGGTTTACCACAAGACAAGCTTCAAATGCTTATGGGTCAGGTAATGCAAAACCCTGCGCTAATCAAAGAAGCAGTTGAAGAACTTGGCCTAGATTTTTCTAAGGTTGAAGCCGCTAAAGAGCAACTTCAAAAGTAATTGAGTGTAGAAGGCAATTTAGTTAATGAGTGATCACCAGTTAGGTTAACAGCTCTTAGCCATGCCAATCAGACTTGAGTTAAAAAGCCGTTTGAGTAGCAATACTTAAACGGCTTTTTTGATTTTGTGATTCTGTACTCATGTGAACTAAGCTCAATATAAAGTAACGGCTGCGCTTACTTGAGTTATGGTAAGCAGCACGAAACAACATTTAAAAAAGAGGGCTTATGAATTCTTACAAGCTGGAAATCTACCAACGACCGCTAGACGCAATAAAGAGTGGCGCGAAGCGTGTTGAGATAAGAACAAATAACAGTTATGAGGCAATTCAATATGACCAGCTGACTAAAGGAGACCACATTGCTTTTCAAGTGATATCAGGTCCACCGTTTGTTGGTTTAGATGTGATTAAGCCAAACGCGCTGACTGTCGAAGTATTGGACGTAAGAAACTATCCTGACCCAAGAGCGTTATTGATGACAGAGGGACTAGGAGTGCTATCTAATTTGAGTGATTCAATTGATGAGGGCGTTGAGCTTCTCTACAGCTTTCACGAATACAAAGAGATGATCCCGGTTCACGGTATCTTTGCTATTGAGATTAGAGTTATCGAATAGTATCGCTATAGGGGAACGGTCACTATTTACGAGAAGTGTGACTAAATGAAGATGATAAGTTAATGTGTCTCAAATACTTTTACTTGTATACAGTTACTTTTTCGCACTTAACCAACGTCGGCGTTGCTCATGAAATCTAGCTTAAGCATTCGATCTTACACCAAACAATTCAATACTCATGCCCATGACGGCTACCATCAACTGGTGTTGCCTATTCAAGGGAGTATTAGTATTGAAATGGTTGGGTATGTTGGAAAGGTCGCTGTTGGTGAATGCGTGGTAATTCCAGTCACTACAGCTCATGCGTTTAAGGCGGATGAAGCGGCACGCTTTATTGTTGCGGATATGGTGGAGTTACCGCAGCACTTGTTAGAGCATGAGCTTTCGGTGTTCACGATAACACCACCTTTAATGAGCTTCTTGCTGTTCGTGGAAAAGCAGTTGGAATACCAAGTGGACAGTGGCATTGAATCATCTATCTTAGATGTGTTTTCACTGCTATTAGAGCAACAAGAAGTCAGCAAGAGCATCGACCCTCGTATTCGTGCGGTGCAAAGGCTTATTGCGGATAATTACGCCCAGTCTCTCTCTATTTCTCAGCTTGCAGAAACGGCTTGTTTGAGCCCCACTCAATTTAAGAAGCGCTTTAAAGAGTGTATTGGAATCAGTGCCCTTAAATACATCACTTGCTATCGTATGGAGAAAGCACAAGCCTTGCTAAGCCATACTGATTTACCTGTTCAATTGGTCGCAGAAAATGTGGGCTATAGCGACTTGTCTGCGTTCAGTCGACGCTTCTCTCAGCACTTTGGCATGTCTCCGAGGGCGTTTTTAGGTTCAATGAAAGAGAGTCTTTCAAAGCAATAATAGCGTCCTTTTGGCAAACTAAATCTAGCGTGTGTTCACTATTATCTAGTTCAGAAATGAAAATAGACTAGGTAATAGTAATGAATCTTGCCATCAATCGCGTTAACGAATTCCAAACGGGCACTTTAGCCATCGTGTTTGCTTCTGTTTTATGGGGTACGACAGGTACAGCCGCAAGCTTTGCGCCGGATCTCAGCCCGCTAGCGATTGGCGCGTTTTCAATGGGCGTTGGTGGCTTAATGCAAGCGGGCTTGGCGTATCGGAAGATCTTATCTTCACTTGATAAGCTTTTGCTCAACAAAAAGCTGTTAGCCGCGAGTGCATTGGCTTTGGCGATCTATCCTTTGGCTTTCTACTCTTCGATGAAATTATCGGGTGTCGCGATGGGAACTGTGGTGTCGATAGCTACTGCTCCGTTCTTTTCTGCGCTTTTAGAGTGTCTTATTAGCAAAAATAATAATATTAATAAACGTTGGCTGACGAGCTTTGCCATTGGCGTGGTTGGTATTGGACTATTGGTTTTTTCTGAGTCGTCAGTAGGGAGCGAACCTAATGATGGCCTGAAGCTTTTAGGTATTGGTTTAGGTTTGGTTGCTGGGTTGTGTTATGCCATTTATTCGTGGGCGACAAAAGCTCTGATAGACCAGGGCATCAAGTCACAAGCGGCGATGGGCAGCATATTTGGTTTAGGTGCAATGTTGTTATTACCAACGCTGTGGTTCACTGGTGACAATCTATTCGCTTCAAGTACTAATATATTCGTGGTGAGTTACTTGGTGTTACTTCCTCAATGTTTGGGTTATATCGCCTTCAGTTTTGGGTTAAGACATGTCACGGCAAGTAGCGCGAATTTGATTACCTTGCTTGAACCAGTGGTTGCCGCCGTATTGGCTGTCTGGATTGTGGGGGAGCGCATACCTTTAGTCGGTTGGATTGGTATGTTGTTGATAGTCATGTGTTTATTTATTCAATCACAACCAAATGTCCAGCGAAACTAAGTGCTTGTTAACAAAGCTAAATTGAATTTTATTCATGCTTGTATCTTATAAATGAATAAAATGAGTATCTCAGTCGCAAGAGTGCTGTTACTATCGTTATCAATAGTCGGGGGGCATCTACCTTAATTGGTATTTGCTGAGATCGTTATTCGAGACCCGTTGAACCTGATTCAGTTAACACTGGCGTAGGGAACTATGATGACTTTGTCTATGTGGTCCAACAATGATCTCTCATTGGTTTCATTTCCACACTCTCTTTACGGCCAAAGTTCGGTTCTCTTACGTCTTTTAGATAGTAGGAGCGACCATGACGCAGCATTCCAACACTCAAGCGCCACTCAAGAATACTCAAACACCACACAACCAATCTTCGGTGGTCAATACTCCGATTGTTTTAACCATAGCAGGCTCTGACAGTGGCGGCGGCGCTGGTATTCAAGCGGATATTAAAGCCATGTCTGCAACGGGTAGCTTCGCTTGTTCTGTGATTACTGCCATTACCTCTCAGAATACCCAAGGCGTGTCAGCCATTTTTCCAATCCCACTTGAGCATGTTGCCAGCCAATTAGATGCGGTGTTCACCGATCTGAATATCGTGGCGGTAAAAGTCGGTATGTTGGCGGATTCGCAAATCATCAAAGTCGTTGCTGACAAAATCAAACAATACCAACCAAAACACTTAGTGATTGACCCGGTAATGGTCGCGACAAGCGGCGACCTTCTTCTAGAAAACTCGGCTATCACCACGCTAAAACAAGAGCTGATTCCGCTTGCCGATATCATTACCCCTAACTTGCCGGAAGGCGCAGCACTTACAGGCAAAGCCGTGCCTGAAAGCGAAGCTGAAATGCAGGACATGATTGAAGACCTGCGTGCTTTAGGTGCTAAAGCAGTCCTGCTAAAAGGCGGTCACTTGGAGAAAGATGAAAACAGTAACGATTTACTGATTCTGCCAACCACATCTGCCTTGATTAGCGCGAAGCGTTTCCCTACCAAAAACACCCATGGCACGGGTTGTACGCTATCTTCTGCAATTGCTTCTTTCTTGGCTCAAGGCAACACGCTCCCAGAGGCTGTCGACCTTGGTAAACAATACATTTCAAGCGCGATTGCGCATGCTGACGAGTTGAAAGTCGGTCAGGGTCATGGCCCGGTAAATCACTTTTTTGCTGGCCACGGTAATGTTCGTTAATACGGTTGGCGTTCAACTCAACAATGCGACGCTGCGTTACCGAGATAGCGAGCACGCGACCCTGTCGGGACTGTCACTTAACTTAAGCGCAGGTAAGTGGACAGTGCTGCTTGGGCGAAGTGGTTGTGGGAAAACTACGGTATTGCGATACCTCGCGGGTTTACTCGATGACAAAGTTGAATGGCAGGGCACATTGGCAACGTCTGATGAACTGCCCCTAACCGATCGCATCGCATACATGGCGCAGCAAGATTTGTTGCTGCCGTGGTTGTCGGTTATCGACAATGTATGCCTGAGCCATCGCTTCCAGTACACCACGAACAAGCACCTAAACAAAGAGCAAAAGAACCAAGCGTTCGAGTTACTCGCTTCGGTTGGTTTGGCTGATTACGCGGATACTATGCCGGATCAGTTGTCTGGTGGTATGCGCCAACGTGTTGCTTTGGCTCGAACCTTAATGCAAGACAAGCCAGTCGTGCTGATGGACGAACCATTCTCTGCGTTGGATGCGGTAACAAGACACAAGTTACAGAGCTTAGCGTGTGAACTGTTAAGAGATAAAACCGTTGTGTTGATTACTCATGATCCACAAGAAGCGGTGCGTTTGGCGGATAACTTGTATGTGCTGCAAGGCTCGCCTGCGAGTGCTCACTCTTTACCTGTACCTCATTCGGCGACGCCACGATTGCTCGATGGTGAGTGTGCCGAGTTGCAACAGGCGATCTTAGAGCAGTTGGAGCGTGATTATGACTGATTTAACGCGAAGTGAAGCTGTGACTCAGCCAACGAACGTGCAGGCTAGTACTAAGCGTTCAAGTCAGATGAATCCCGTTATGCGTTTGCTTATCAGCAGTGTTGTGATTCTTGGCTTATGGCAACTTGTGGTCGTTGTTTTCGAAATGCCGAGCTTCATTCTTCCAGCTCCCGCAGAAGTCTTCCTCAAGCTGATTGAACGCTACGATGTGTTACTCAAACACACTTGGGTGACCGCACATGAGATCTTACTTGGGCTATTACTAGGTTTGTCTATGGGGCTGTTTTTCGCCTTGCAGATGTTGATGTTTGATCCGTTGAAACGTTGGCTGTTGCCTATCTTGATTGCTAGCCAAGCGATCCCTGTATTTGCGATCGCGCCAGTACTGATGCTGTGGCTTGGCTATGGCATCGCCTCAAAGGTAGTGATGGCAGCAATCATTATCTTCTTCCCTGTAACTACCTGTTGCTATGACGGCCTGCGTAATACACCTGCAGGTTACCTTGACCTCGCCAAGACGATGGGCGCATCGAAATGGCAACTGCTACGCCACATTCAACTTCCTGCTGCACTGCCAACATTGGCGTCAGGTATTCGTGTCGCAGTGGTTATTGCACCAATTGGCGCGGTTGTTGGTGAGTGGGTGGGTTCGAGTGAAGGGCTAGGCTACCTAATGCTGCAAGCCAATGCACGAATGATCATTGATGAGATGTTCGCTGCCTTGTTTATCTTGGCGGTGCTCTCTATCTCGCTCTACTTCATCACAGACAAATTACTTAAAAAAGCTATCCCTTGGGAGAACCAGTGATGGCTAGCTCAATAACTCTTTGTTTAATAAAGCTTCGCCCAAGGCTATTTATCTAAACAACACCTAGTTAGAAATTAGATCGACAAACACAATAATAATATTCAAAAGGAAAGGTTAACTATGAAAAACACCAAATTGGTCGGTGCAGTGGCACTGCTTGCTTCGCTAGTTTCAGGTCATGCATTCGCGGATTCGGAACACAAGAAACTGACACTGATGTTGGATTGGTTTGTAAACCCGAACCACGGTCCAATTGTGATTGCTCAAGAGCGTGGTTACTTTGCAGATCAGGGCCTAGAGATTGAAATCCAAGAACCCGCTGACCCAAGCACACCTGCAAAACTCGTTGCAGCAGGTAAGGTCGATCTCGCAGTCACTTACCAACCAAGTTTAACCATGGATGTGGCGGCAGGCTTGCCTCTCGTTCGTGCATCAACCCTTATTGCAACTCCGCTGAACACACTAATGGTGCTGGATAACGGCAAGAACGATTCGTTAGCGGATCTGAAAGGCAAGAAGATCGGTATCGCGATTGCGGGTAATGAAGAAGCGACGATCGGTACCATGCTGGCTCAGGAAAACGTTGCGTTTACAGATGTGCAAACCATCAATGTTGGTTGGGCTCTTTCGTCTTCACTGGCATCAGGAAAGGTAGATGCCATTTGGGGTGGCTTACGTAACTTCGAAACGAACCAACTAGCCCTTGAAGGGTTTAAATTCAAAGCATTCTTCCCAGAAGAGCACGGTGTGCCAGCTTACGATGAGTTGATCTTTGTGGCCAACGCAAAGAAACACGACGACGAAGCAATCAAAGCATTCAACAAAGCACTTGAGCAAGCAACGACTTACATCGTGAACCACCCGCAAGACTCTTGGAGTGAGTTTGTAGCGTATTCGCCAGATACGTTAAACAATGAGCTAAACCAACGTGCATGGAACGACACACTGACTCGTTTTGCTCTTCGCCCTTCAGCGGTAGATATGAAGCGTTACGATGATTACGCCCAGTTCATGTTCGACAAAGGCATTATCAAATCACTACCAAAAGCCGCTGATTACGTACCGGCTTTTGACTAAGGAATCTCATGAAATATCAAGACCTAATCCAAGCCTGTCAGCAAGATTGGCAAGACTACACCGAGCATGATTTTGTTAAAACGCTGGCAAACGGCACTCTTGCTCAGCCGTGTTTTTTGCATTACTTGAAACAAGATTTTCTGTTCTTGAAACAGTATGCCCGTGCTTATGCATTGGCGATTTATAAGGCAAAAACACTAGCTGATATGCGCCGTGCTCTGCCAAGTGTTCATGCTCTATTGGATTCTGAAATCTCTCACCACGTGACTTACTGTGGTCAGTGGGGTTTAACGGAATCTGATTTAGAAAACGAACCTGAAGATTTCGGCACAGTGGCTTATACGCGCTACGTTTTAGACGCGGGTATGACGGGTGATCTTGTCGATCTTTATGCGGCATTGGCTCCATGTTCAATTGGTTATGCTGTGATTGGTAAAGCGCTGTTAGAAAGCAGTGACACTGTTTTGGAAGGTAATCCATACGCAAGCTGGCTTCAGCTTTACGGTGGTGAAGAGTTC
>NZ_MCYD01000618.1:0-13664 GCF_002876325.1 Vibrio sp. 10N.261.52.A1 | reverse complement strand
AATTAATTTTAAGAGTTTTCGGTGTGATATTAAATAGGGCCAATTGAAGAGAATTAATAAAGTGAATGAAAAACTGAACGCTCTGATTTACGTTTCAATTCATAAGCGTCAGAGGGTAATTCACGTTTAGGGATCATAAATTAGTATTAGTTCGATGTGTTTCTCTTTTTACGCTGTTAGCCTGAAGACCTTGTGGGTTAGAAGAAGAGAAAAGCATCTCGAAATGATTGATGACTCGATAGGAACGTCAGAAAAACGATTAAAAAATCAACAGTTTCAATTAAATAAATACTTGAGAATACTTGCTTTCCATTCAGCCAGTTTTTAAAAAAAAGCGGACTTTTCGACCTCAATCTCGTGACAACGTCACAAGAGGTGGCATTATTTCAGACACGTGACGGTGAATGAGGCATTTAAAATCATCTGGCCTATTTCTGCGTTTGTTGGGTGGATGTTAGTCAACGACCATCTGCGTCGAGCCCCCCGCGCTCTCAAGCTCAGCAACCTGAACGAAGGTGAATAAGCGTACGTAGCTAATCATTACTGATGATATCGCCACTCTAAATTAAGTAATTATGGATAATCACAGCATGATCTGAGAGAGCCTTTATGAACCTATTTTACACCTTTGGTATTTACACATTAACACCAGACAAAGATCATCAAGGCTCCTTATGAAAAATCATACGATTGGCATCATTGGTATTGGCCCTCGAGGACTCAGCGTTTTAGAGCGTATCATCGCCCTCTCAATAGATACCCCTCATCAACCATTAGATATAACAGTATTTGACCCAAACCTTCCAGGCTCCGGGTGTCATGATGTCAAACAACCGAATCACTTACTCGTCAATACCGTCAGCTCTCAAATAACGATGTTCGCCGATGAGAGTGTAAGTGAAGCCAAAAATGTAATTTCAGGACCGACTTTTTATCAATGGTTATGCGAAAGACCAAAAGATGAGTTAAGTCCTAAAACAATCTTACCGAACGAATACTATTCTCGTGCTCTATTTGGTGAGTATTTGAATTGGGTCTTTCACTACCTTGTTGATATGTCTTTTTCACATATCACGATCGACTATGTCCCTTCTGAAATTATTGATATTACCAAGTTGGCTGATCATTCTTGGAATTTGCTTGATGACCGAAGCATCATTACCAATGTTGAATACCTCTACTTAACTACAGGGCATACGAAAGCCAAAGACATCAATCCTGATACTGGCCAAGAAATTTTTAATCCATACCCAATAAAAGAAAAACTAAAAAATATTACTTCAAATCACACGGTCGCTCTCCAAGGGCTCGGCTTGACGGCTTGCGACATTCTGGCCGAGCTGTCGATTGGACGTGGCGGGGAATTCATCCGTCCTCAAACAGGTTGCCTTCAATATTTACCGTCTGGAAATGAGCCCAAGATCATCGCCTATTCACGCTCTGGGCTGCCTTTGTCCGGAAGAGCGGAAAACCAAAAAGGAACATCTAAGCAGTACCAGGCTAAGTTTCTAACCCATGAGAAGGTCGCCAGCTTTAGAGAGCGAGGAGACGTCAGTTTTATAAAAGACATGGAGTATGCGTACTACGAAAGTTACCTAAGCCAAAAGAAAGGGCTTATTGCGGCCCAAAAATTCTGTAACCAGCTTCTATACTCACGACCGAATGAACAGAAAGTGCTCGTTGCGAAAACCATTTCGATTGAAGATAGGTTTAGTTGGGAGAAACTTGCCGCGCCACTTCCAAGCGACGCGCTTGCGTCTCCGGACGTTTATATTGCATGGCTGATAGATTACCTTGAAGCCGATATTAAAGAAGCTAAAAAAGGGAACCTCAGTAGCCCAATAAAATCGGCTAGTGACGTATTACGTGACTTAAGAGATCTCATTCGAGGTGTTATCGACTTTAAAGGCCTGACGGAAGAATCACATCGTTGGGTTGATTCTGTGTTTATACCTTTAATGAACCGGATCGCCGTCGGTCCGCCAAAAGAAAGAATAGAAGAGATGGTCGCTTTGCTAAAAAGCGGTGTACTTAAGTTACATCTTGGTCCTTCGCCAGAAGTTAGGCATTGTTCGAATACAAACTTGATCACTCTTAAATCAACGGTGTGGCCTGGACTGCAAGAACAAGCCAACATAAAAATTCATGCAAAGATCCCTATACACAGCCCGAGAGACGATGGGACTGAGCTCTGGAAAAACCTTTTAGCTAAACAATATACAAGGCTTTACTTCAATGGAAATTATCATCCTGGTGGTATTGATGTAACACCAAACATGAATGTTATCGATGCAAACGGAAACGAGCAAAATAACATTTGGGCACTGGGTATTCCGACAGAAGGCAATAAATTTTACACCTTTATCATACCTAGACCCGGTGTTAATTCTACAGCGATTGTCGACGCAGGTCGGTCGGTCCAGGCTCTCTTTAACCAGTTGTCTTAGGCCCAGCCTTAAGATGAACAAGATGTCACCCGTTAAACTTTTAAACCGTACCTCTTTTGCAGGACTAGCTGCAATATTGGTCGGGAATGGCATTGGGCGCTTTGCCTACATAGCTTTAATGCCTGTCCTCATCCAGAACCGCTGGTTCTCAAGTGAAGAGGCCTCCATTCTTGGCGCTGCAACGCTCATTGGTTATATCTTAGGGGCCCCTGCTTCCAGTTTTTTACAGACATATTATTCCATAGCCACACTCATACGCGCCTCTCTGGTATTAAGTAGCTTTAGTTACCTTGGGTGTGCTTTGAATTCTGCTCCCTTTGAATGGTTTTTGACATGGAGAACCATCGCTGGAATATCGGGAGCCGTTCTTATGGTACTCGTCCCACCCATGATTGTTCGTCTGCACCCCCAAGAGATGAAAGCAAGAGTCAGTGGTGTCGTATTTTCAGGAATTGGTCTGGGTGCGATGATTTCAGGCACGTTCACACCTCTGCTTATCTCTCTAAATGTCGAAAGCGCATGGCTTGGTATAGGAGCGATCGCTTTCCTCGCGACGGTCTTAACATGGAACACATGGCCTCTCGAGGTTAAACCAAATCACGGCGTTCAAAGTCCCTCGAGATTGAAGTCCTTATCTAAGTATGAGTATGTCAGTATTAGCTGCGTATTTTTAGCTTATACCTTCAACGCCATTGGTTACCTACCGCATTCTCTTTTTTGGGTCGATTATATTGTTCGTGAGATAGGAATGGGGTTCGCGATCGGTGGTTTTTATTGGGCAGTATTTGGTATAGGAGCGGCGGTTGGCCCCATCGTGACTGGTATATTTGGTGATAAGTTCGGACTTAAAAAAGCACTATTGGTGGCCTTTTCGTGTAAAGCGATAGGGGTAGCACTTCCCTTGCTCAGTGCCAATATGATTGCACTTTTTGCTTCATCTCTACTCGTTGGTATGTTTACCCCTGGTATCGTAACACTCGTATCAACTTACACCTTAGAAATTGTTGGGACACAGCTCCATACGAAATATTGGGGGGCCATGACAATGGCTTTTGCTCTTTCGCAAGGCGTAGGTGCCGTTGTGATGGCTCATTATGCCCCACAACTCACTAGCTATAACGTCCTATTTATAATCAGTACGAGTGCACTCATGTTATCGATAGCCTGCATTGCATTGACCTCAACCAAAAAGCAATCATAAGCTTTGCTCAAATGAATGATGAGCAAAGAAATCGCTCTTAATCCTCTATCACGGCAGAAGGTAAAGCGTACTCTCCTTTCTGCATGACCTTTTCGGCATAATCAAAGCCAATCCTAAATCGAAAAACCCCAACAGGGTTAATCGACCTAGCCCCCAGTTTAGAGAAAGCTTTCCCAGCTTTGGTTCGAAAAGAAGAAATCTGCGGATTGGTGGTGACACTTACCCGATTGTGACTGATGTCTTCTTCTGGGATAGAGCCAGACACCTCTCCCTCCAAAGATTGGGCTCGTCCCTGTCCCTCTGCGCTGTATTGGACTCGCCCTGAAGGGGCTACTGTTGCGGTTCTCCTGCGGAGCTTATCACCGCTTGTCGCGTATCGATATTCGAGCGAAACCGGTAAGTTGATATTGCCGTTGGCTTCGAAGAACATGGTCGGACGCTTGTCCAATCCCTGAAAAGCCGTCTCTACCGCTTCGGTGAGATCTGACATAACATGACACAGCGTCACTGGATCTGTTTCGGCTATCACTCCCACCGCAAAGCCGACAGCGCACCCCGCCACTGCAGAGACGATATCGCCGGCCAACCAAGCCGCAAAATCGTCTTTATCCTTGGTCGCAATTTCAACCACATAACTTCCAGAGGCAGGGACCGCCTTTAATGAGATCTCTGGTTTGAAAGTCGTGCCTGCCGTTTTACCCCTCATCACTTTTTGCGTTTTCCACAAATTCAGCCTTGCGACCAGACTACCGGTAAATTTTTTGTAATAGATGTCGTGTGAGCCCATGTAGCGCCAGTCGGTACTGTTGACCGACGAGGGCTGAAATGGCAGTTTACCGCCATGCTTTCTCACCAGCATTGGCAACAGATCAAAGCCGGCTTGTGATACCTTCGCGTCTTTAAACTGTGGCATACTCCCGCTGACCACCTTTAATGCATCTCGGAAAGCCACTGACATCCACATTGTCGGCACATTACAGTCCGTGTCAGTATCGGTTTTGCAGTAGCCGTTAGCCGATTTTTTCCACGGGTTGCCTTTTAGCGCAGGGCTTGGGGCATTGATAATCACTTCCAGCTCAAACACATCAACCAACCCCTTGAGCTCCTGACTTGTCACATCCAGCCCTAAGCGCAATAGCCAGGAAAATTTGCCAGCCCCCCCAATATGATCATTGACAGTGTAGTAGTCCGGCCAACCCTCTAGCGTCGCAAAGCTGTTGTCAGAAAATTGTATTGTCTGTTTGTCCACATTCGGATGCTGAGGTAAGTCAGCCAACAAAGACGGCAACGTGGCAGTCTGGAGCGATGGGTCAATCAAAACCGCATCCCTGAAACGCGCCCCTACATCTCCCAGTGACTGGCACTGACTGACGTTAACCTCAAAAACCTTACACCGCCACCAATTGACTAGGTGCCCCAACTCTTCGAAATAAAATTTATAAAAGTCTGCACTATTGCGAGACACCAAATCAGAGTTGATAACGATCATCGCGTGTTGTTCGGTAAACACCAGACCAGCAGGACGCTTACCTATGGCGGTAGAATCGACCCAATAAGGTTGACGCTGCTGGTAATATGCGGGGTCGGCAATCACTTTATACAGTTCATTAGTGACCTGATCGCGTGTCCATGATGCATAAGCAGGGTTGGATTTCACCACTTCTTCATATCCTTTTCCAAAGGAATGATTGAAAATGTTCGCCAGTTTTGTGGCGAAGAGGCTGCCGCCACTCGCATACTCAATCTCCGTCAGAGAATTCGAATCAAAGGCCGTCGGGGCGGCTAAGAACGAGACGAAGTTGCTATTCTGAGGCGTAAACTTTTGCTGGACATTGATTTCCTGCTCACTGTCGCCTTGCCAGAAGTCATAGTTAATACGTTGAGCTTGGGAACGCCAGTCAACCAGATTTTTATAATCCGACTGGATAAGATTGACTTCCCCCGGTTTATCTCGCCACAAGCCTACTTGACGAATACTCTCAATCACCTCATCACCTAAATCATTGATGGCATCGGAGACAATGTCTTGTAAGGCTTCGCCAATCGTCGAATCGTTACTTAAATCGCTCAGCACGTCGGTCAGAAACTTTATTTCCTTTTGATTTAACGCCCCTGGTTCAGTGGTGAGCTCAACCACCCCTTCGACTGCTTCTCCCACTGGACCCGCTAGCCCCAATAACATGCGTCTGAGATTCTTTGCGGAAGGGTGATGAGCATAATCAACAATGTGTTTGATTTCCGGGCCAACCAGTGGCAGATCTTCAAGCGTCTTCAGCAGAATATGATCCGGACTGGCTTCATTAAGGTACTTCGCTATTGCAGCCTGATAATCCGTTTTGGCTTGTTGCGCGCTTTTATCGTAGCCCGCTTTGAGTGTTTTAAGAGTATCTAAGGTTTGACTTTCTTCCTGAAGTAGCCCCACAAAATGCGTTCTATCATTTTGTGCCCATGTTTCATGCAATTTATGCCAACGACTTCCACGCGCCAATTGCACTTTTTCCCGAGATGACGCTAACGTCGCTTCATACTCTTTATTGAGATCATCGAGTGCATCCCGTAAATCATTATACTCACTGGAAGTGACACCGCAGGCTACCGCCATCCACCATATCCACGACCACGCGCATTGCTCCCTCTTATCACGTTTTTTACTACCGACCCGTTTTTGTAAGGACGCGATGCGCGGTAGGTAAATATCTTTAATCCTTTTCGCTTCATAGGCTTCCATCGTCGTGAAAAGGGTCTCCATATTGCTCAATGTCGCGTCGATGTTGGCTTGCACTGTCTGGTGGCGGAATGTTTGTCCCAATGAGGCCGCTTTGGCACACCAGTGCCCGGGTATATCGATTAAGGTTTGATTGCAAGTGACGGGCCGAGCACGACGGACAATGTCTGGATAGTCATTAATATTACGTCCTTCCTCAAACCACTCACCGCCAAGGAAGGTCCAGATTTTCCTATCGCCAGTCGAAACTCGATGGACTTTCCCGTTGGGTAAATAGACTGTCACTGGTGACTCCGTCAAGCTAACATCCACAATGACGCGCTTGCCTTGTTCGATAGATGAACGATGTGTGTAAGTCTCACCCGCACTTGTTCCTGGTGGGATGAACAGGGCTTGCCCGTTAGATGCTAAAGCCTGTATATAAGCTTGTGAATTATTTGATACGGAATAGGTCATAGTCTGTTCGAAGGCTTCGGGTAGCACTAGACTCGCTAAGGTTCCTGTCCCTTGAAGATTCCCATCGAATTTAAGAATTAATTGATTGATGTTGCTAAGATATCCCGCAATCCGATTGGCATTGGTTCCCATGTTTTGCAAAATGAAAGGATTAGTAATCTCGTGCTGCTGGGTGTAATCAAGTGGGGTGATGCAGCGCTTTCCATCGATAGAGTAACATTGAGGCTCCCCTTGTAAGCTGTCCGAATACCACGAGTTGAGCGCCGATAAATTGCCTGCAAACCATTTAAACTCACTGTTTTGGGCCAAATGGCATGAGTCATCGATGCTCTCATAGCCAGTGAAACCTAATACGTTTTCATGGTTCCGCACTGCTGGGCGGGGAACAAAACCGTCGCGACTCCCACACTCTAGGATGGTCAACCGCTCATAATCTAGCTCCTGGGTTGGCACATCAATGGTTGTTGTCCCGTCGTAGGTCAATAAACCAATTCGTTTTGAGGTCGGCATCACAGCATACAGAAACCCCTCTCCAACCTGACTGAGTGCTCTTTTAATTTTTAACTGAGGAAAATTTTCTGCAAAATCGTCACTTGGAGAAGCACTGTCTAACCGAGGGTAATTAAATCTGAGGCCATCAATAAGCCAGCCATCAGACCAGAGTGAGATACTGATTAAATCTGATTGAATCTCGTGTTCATATTTAACAATGTTGGATGCAGAGTCAGAGCGGCCAAAGGATTTTTTATCTCCGTTATTATAGTGAACTTCGATTTTTACTATCGAGCGTTCTTCAGTACTTCCCCAATAAAAATAGCCACTATATATGACCATCTTATTTAAATCATCGAGGTTTAAGGATGAAATGATGCCACCCTCGCCACCGATCCGATAGATTGTTTCTTCAGCGTCATAGGTGTAAACAAATCCGTCAATCGCGGCCCCGTGACGAATTGCCAACCAATTGAGCTTACTCATCTCAATATTGACCGCGTATTTGGCATCAGTTCGACCAAACTCATAGTGGGAAAACCGTTCATTTGGAGGCTGAAACGCTGAAGAAATGGGGCTGAATACCCCCAAAAATATCCCCAGTAGCCCAAGAAACGTCTTTGTCCCTAAGAGAAATCTGCGTTCAATAACCATATGCCTACCCAACGTATACCCCCCTCAAACAAAAGAAAAGTAGGGTGATTAATCTGCTGAGGATAGGATAGGGCACCAAATAAATAGAGAGACATAATTTATACATAAATATGCCTCTCTATCGTAAATCTTAATTTTATCGCAAGCGTCCTTCGAATCGACTCATTGACTTCCTAATACCAACACAGATACCGCCAAATAAGGCCGTATTTGGTGAGAGGCGGAATGAGTCAAACCGTTACAATTCTGACCTAGAAGGGAGCGAGGTGGTCAGCGTTAACCAAAATGGTAAAACGTGGTAGCTCTGCAAGATAGATTTAACTCTAAGAAAACAGTCCTTCCTCATTACGTCTATAGAGAGAAAGTACTGTTATAGTCATCCATTATAAACAAACCTACTCTCGTAGATATGATACTTATTGGAAGGCAGTCAACCCACAAAACAATACTGTGGGGACAAGCCCTTATTGCCTCTAGTTTTAAGAAAAAACTCTGTTGCCTCCAAAAAGTGATCAGCTTTCCACTTTTAGAATTAACCTTTTAACAACTGTGATTTTTATAGAAACAAACATGAATTCAACCGCATAATTAAATTTCGCGACTCAACACAAGACGTTTGGTTTATAATTATAAAGAGTTAAGCATGCGATACAGACAACCTTGGTTAAACCTCTTATTCAGCCCCCACCCTAGATGGGTCTATAATAGTGCTGTTCTGTTATTAGCCCTGTTGGTTAGCCTATTGGCTTCATTAGCAACTAGTCTTTATCAAGTTCACAATGAAATTAAGCATGATGTCGACTACCTCGATCAAATCGTTTCTGTTGCGATTAAGTATGGTCTTGAAAAACCCACTCTTTCCGACGCTAGTAGGGTGAGTGGAGAATGCTCAACTGACACTATCGAGCAGTTAGAAAAGCTTTATGTGTCGCATCTACTTATGTCGATACCTATCGTTAATCTTGATAAGCAGAACCCCTATACTTATTGCTCTCCTTTCGGCGTTGAGCAATTTGAACAACGTAATTTTAAGAATTTACTCAATACACAATTAAAAGGGGAAATGTGGCGTTTAGCGATTGTTTCTCTCTCCACCGCCCCAAAACATCCCCCCTATCTATACGGTTCGAATGGACAATATGGTTCCCTCTTTCCATTACGCACCGAATACCTTTTTCTTGAAAATGATTTAGACCATCAACGCTCTATTCGTTTATCTTTACCAAAAGAAAATTACACTATCCTTGAAATAGGTAGTATGCCCGAGAGCGATCGTCTGTATTCAAACTCTGTTGCTTCAAACTATCTGCCTCTTACCTTTGAATCCTCGGTCTCTACCTCACGAGTGCTCTCGAAGTTTAAGCAAAACTTGTGGCCAGTTACCACTTTACTCTTTATGATTTCACTCACCATCCTTTGGTTATGGGTTTCCTATTGGCACGCAAAAAAAGAAATTGCTCTTCAAAAAGCGGTTCGAGAAGCCCAGTTTTTCCCCTATTATCAACCCATCGTCGACGCCCAAACCGGTAAAATGCTCGGTGTCGAAGCTTTACTCCGATGGCGACCTTCAGATGGCCGAGTCATCGCTCCGAGCAAGTTCATCCATTATCTAGAGCAAAGTGGGGATATTATTTCGACAACAGAAAACCTCATTACAACCATCTACCACGACTTATCGTCTTTGATGAATCAGAACGACGAGTTTTATTGCAGTGTCAATATCACTCCTCTACACCTACAAAATGACGATTTTTACTACTATTTAAAGCGTTTCCAGCACGACTACTCAAAACTGACGCTTGAATTAACAGAACGCCAACCGATTGAAAATTTAGCGCTTGCCAGTCAGCGCATTGCTTTACTGAAAACATTAGGACTTAAAATAAGCCTTGACGATGCGGGCACCGGTTATGGAGGAAACTCCTATTTGCATTACTTCGATATTGACACTATCAAGATAGACAAAATGTTTACACGCTCCATCGATGAAGGAAGATCCGCTGTTCTCGATGGGTATATTGAGATGGCTAAACAATTAGAACTCAATCTGGTAGCAGAAGGGGTTGAAAACAAACTCGAAGCTAAAGGGCTTTTATTAAGAGGCGTCTTTCAACATCAAGGTTACTATTACGCCAAACCTATGTCGATTGAAGATCTCCATCGCTGGGCTTTAGATTATGGTTATACTCAGGAGCTGGTTAGTGAGGGGAGCGGCTAAAAACGTCACAAAACTTGCCCTTATTCAACTACGAGAAGAGGAAGTTGCTAGGGCTAAACTAAGCTTATTGGAGTCCACCAAACGAACACGTGGGAAGCAAAGAATATAACCAAGCTCTTTGCTCTTTTTTGGTATCCATTATTTAAAGTACTCAACCAAGATCCCCTTCCGAGGTAACGAACCGTTCCCGTCTTACGCATCGTCAGAAAACCCTTTTGGCCCCCTTCATGTCGATTCATACTGACTACGTTGGCCTCACAGCTTAACTTTCGTTCCCTGGTTGCAGATCGAACGTCACATGAACCCGACTTAGTTACTGGCCCCAAATTCGACCCCAATAGTTATGAAAAAGGGCTTTGTGTGCTTGAAAGGTACTATCGAGAGGGGCAAACCTTGAAGCTCAAACCAAAGATATAAAACAACGAAACTGTCGAAACTTAAAAAATAAAGCTTGGGAGCCACTCTAAAAACAAGCTCCCAAGAACTTGAGCCACAAAGCTCATTGGTTACTCTGTTACATATCTATATCGACCTATTTAAGCGCAAGACTTACAGAAGTCCCATTAGGGGCATATACAAAGTTTCTCCATGCCGATGCGATAGGAGATACATTTCCTGCTGAATTCATTTCCCCCGCTTGGACATTTTCAATGCCCGCAGCATTAATCGCTTTAGCTACAGCCATCGGCCAACGATAAGAGCGCGTCCAATATTCGGAAACTGGCACACTGATGTCATGTATTACGCCATCTGCCTTTTGAACTTTTACTTCAATAATATCTCCACCAACAGGATTCAACTCTCCACCAACAATTGTTTTTACCTTAGTAACAGAACTGAGCTCAATACTGACCGATGTCCCATTAGGGGCATATACAAAGTTTCTCCATGCCGATGCGATAGGAGATACATTTCCTGCTGAATTCATTTCCCCCGCTTGGACATTTTCAATGCCCACAGCATTAATCGCTTTAGCTACAGCCATCGGCCAACGATAAGAGCGCGTCCAATATTCAGAAAGTGGCACACTGATGTCATGCACAAGACCATCGGTCTCTTGAACTTTTACTTTAACAACCTCTCCACCAACAGGTTTCAGTGATTCTCCGGCAATCAATTTCACTTTAGTAAGCGTATTATTTTTCATGATTTTTATCGAAGAAGTCTTATTATTTTCAAAATCCCCCACCCAAGGCGTATCTTGGGTGAATTCTTTCGACCAACCAGAAAAGTCACCATTCTCATAAATTCTAGCGGTATAACCTTCGCGAACTCTGATTGAACTGAGATCATCATTGTGCATTCCTAAAGCCATCAATTCAGACTGGGTATACTCTCCTTCAAAAAGAGGAATTTCATAGCCACCAAAATCTCCGTCTTCATATAGATATACTGTAGGTCCCCCCTGACTTAATAGAGCTGTACACTCAGTATGGGTTAGATTAACTCCACAAGTTTCAGTAAACGACTGAATTTGAGTAGGAGAAAAGCTATTTGAACCCAACAATTCGTTGCCATACGCTTGATTCATTGAATCAATCGTAATGCCCTTATAATCTTGCTCAATTGTCCATACGAAAGTCCCTCTTAATCCATTGTCTTTCGCATATTTGGCTTTCATTGCCGCAGTTCGAGGCGTGTCAATGGAGTAATACACCCCTGTGTTCTTGTTGTAGTAATAATCCGCGTTATTGTCATAATCGGTATACAAGTTAAACCCATTATCACCTCTTAGATCTTGACCGGCCATGTTGCCAAATAAGTCGTATCCTTCTACAACCGTATCTTCATGCGTCCCAAATACATTCGTCTTAGTTATGTCTGTTGCTTCAAACGGTTTACCGTCGACCAAGAGCTTTCCTTGCTTACCACGAGCATAGTTGGCGACACCCAGCATAATTTTTGACTTATCGACACCATACGAGGTCAGCAACTTGATGGCCTTATCCGCGCTATTAACCCCGGTTAGAGAACTGGCTATCACTGACTGACCAAACAAATTACTTTGATGGCCTAACCCAATATCAAAAGAGCCCCAATAGTCATAATTCATGAGGTAGATTTTATCAAGCAGTCCGTCTGAGCCTCCAAGTGCCTTATAATTATCTCTGCCGATAGCTTCAATATAAGCGGTTGTCGCCCCAACGGCTGAGGAGATCTGAATGTCTTGATAGTCATTATCATCCAACGTATTACGGAGCACTCTTAATAAGGCCACAAAGTTATCACCGTCTTCTGGTGTAAAGGCTCCACTTTCCCCACCGTGCCCGGGGAATTCCCAGTCAATGTCTAACGAAGTAAATAAAGGGCGGTTACCGACCGTAAACTTGTCCA
This sequence comes from Vibrio sp. 10N.261.52.A1, assembly GCF_002876325.1. Classification (NCBI taxonomy): domain Bacteria; kingdom Pseudomonadati; phylum Pseudomonadota; class Gammaproteobacteria; order Vibrionales; family Vibrionaceae; genus Vibrio; species Vibrio sp. 10N.261.52.A1. The sequence continues at coordinate 1,137 of NZ_MCYD01000618.1, read as the reverse complement.
AGAGCTCAATAAGAGAATTTGCGAAATTTTGACTGAGCTCCGGTGATGCCGCGACCCTGTGATAGGGCTCCGATAAGGTCCATCCACCAATACTCAGTCCGATATCGACCTGAGTATTTTCTCTCTTGAGTTTAATGAGTTCCCCAAATAAACCACGAACATTATCGGCATTTAGACGTTGCCACTTTTCTTGGGTGAGTTGCCCTTCATAAAGATCACTATGTTGATAACCAGGATCAAACGCTCCAGCGGTTTGAAATGAGCCCCAATGGTCTAAAGAAACCACCGCCCCTTCAGGTTTACCTAATGACTCACATGACAATTGCACTAATTTAGACTTCTCAGTTGAACCAACGGTGCCACCTGCCGTGGCTCGATCTCCACAGATCCCAAAAAATGAGTAAATGACTTCATCATAGCTACTCGGTGCAATATCACTCAATTGAAATTTTCGTTCATACTGCGCCCAGTCAGATAAATAGCCGCCAGTTTTCAGTGTGTTGCCACTGTTTTTGACTATTGGAGAGGAATCTGCAGCGGATTTTTGCTTAGTTAACCCGCTAACACTGGTGTCGTAATTGAAATCCGCGCTCTCTTTACCTTCTTCTTGTTCGCTCGCGACCGCTTTAAACCAAGCCCAACCAGCAGAAGGACTGTACTCAAAATTGGTATTATGGCCGTCTCTAGCAGTTGCAAAAAGGTAGAAGGTTTCATTCACCGTCAGCTGACTTTCAGGGACAGTCAAAGTGACTTTCCCTGCTCCTGTTTCATCTACTCCCATAATGTCAGCTCCTTGTGCACATACGAGGGCATTTTCTGCTGTCATCTCAGGCCTAACCTCCCAATTGTCAGACTTGTATAAACAAATCTCTTGCAACTGTTCTTGCTCAGCGCTTACGAACCAATCAATCACCTCAATATTAAAGTCATGAATAGGCATTTCTTGCGCATTTGATACGCCTTGTACCGCGCTAATTTCTGCAGCAGCACCGTTAACAAACAACACCCCACTTGTTATAAAAAGAAAGCTAGCGACTTTTTTTCCCATTCTGTCCATATTCCTTATATCCTTGTATTTTTAATTTAAATCTTTTATCGCGCTAGCGAGCCTCACCTAATTATTAAGATGACAAAAGT
>NZ_MCYD01000617.1:0-1609 GCF_002876325.1 Vibrio sp. 10N.261.52.A1 | reverse complement strand
GGGCCAACCACTGTCGGTACACTCGCATCGTAGCGGTCGCGGATTTTAACGGTTTCACGCTTTTCAAAATCAACGCCATTCAGATGTTCAATGAAGGTCGTTACAAAGTGCTGGCGGGTTTGTTCGCCATCACTCACGATATCGATGCCTGCTTGCTGTTGTTCATGCAGAGACACACGCAGCGCATCTTGTTTGCCGTCTGTGAGTTCATCGCCTTCCAGTTTCCATGGAGACCAAAGTGTTTCTGGCTGTGCTAGCCAAGACGGCTTAGGCAAGCTGCCTGCTGTTGAAGTCGGTAATAGTGTTTTCATAATAATTCTGCCTGTCCTTAGATTCCAAAAGTGGAGCGTCTGTTTCCTATTGCGCGTAAAATCGAACGATTACAGCGCGTAGTTGGCAGACCAGTTTTCTAGTACCGACTGATATGGCTTAATGAAGTTTTCTTCTGCGAACTTACCTTGTTCAACAGCTAGCTTGCTTCGTTCTTCACGGTCATACACGATTTGAGTCAGTGAGTGATCCAAGTTTTTCAAGTTTGGTTGGTAACAGTTACCTGCAACAGCATTCGCGTTGTAGATTTCAGGGCGGTAGATTTTCTGGAACGTACCCATGGTACTGATGGTGCTTATAAGCTCTAGGTTAGAGTAATCGTTCAGCAGATCACCAAAGAAATAGAAAGCCAGAGGAGCAACACTATTTGGCGGCATGAAATAACGAACCTGTAATCCCATCTTCTTGAAATATTGTTCAGTTAAAGAAGACTCGTTAGGTTGGTATTCAAAGCCTAATACAGGGTGTTGATTTTCAGTTCGGTAATAGGTTTTATTATCTGAAACACTCAAACAAATAACAGGTGGTTTCTTAAAGTTCTCTTTGTACGCTTGAGAGTTAACGAAATATTTAAACAGCTTGCCGTGCAAATTACCAAAATCGGCTGGAATACTGAATTTATCTTGGCCTTTATTGTGATCTAAAAGTAATACGCTGAAATCATAATCTCGAACATAAGAAGAGAAGTTATTTCCGATAATACCTTCAATGCGCTTATTCGTTTTGTGGTCCAGAATATTGGTTTTTAGCACTTCAATTGAAGGGAATGCTTCGCCGTTGCTTTCAATGTCCATATCAACAGAAATGATTTCAAGCTCAATAGAGTAGCGGTCGCCCTTAGGGTTGTCCCAATGTGCTAGAGCATTGAAGCTGTTATCAATCATCTGTAAAGCATTACGTAAGTTAGCTTGGCGGCTTGCACCTCTCGCCAAATTTGCGAAGTTGGTGGTGATACGCGTGCTGTCTGAAGGTGTGTAGTTTTCGTCGAGGCTGATGCTCTTAATCGTAAAATTAAATTCGTTATTCATACTGTTCTGACTTCCCAATTCGTTGTCTGACTTATTCTCGGTCTTTTATATCACTGCGTTATTTTCGCTTGTGACCGTATTAAGAGTGCTGGCTATATTCTTTAAATATGTCGCATTAAGTTAATCGCTTAATATTTTTATACTTGGAAGGTGGGAGGATTAACAATGGTAATACTTCACAATCAACATGAGGAATATTCATGATCTATCTGTTTGAAAATCAAAGCTGGTGTCAGTTATATTAATTATCT
>NZ_MCYD01000616.1:0-5472 GCF_002876325.1 Vibrio sp. 10N.261.52.A1 | reverse complement strand
GAAGAGAACCAATTCCTATCGCTGCTATTCGGGATGAAAGGTCCGGGCTTAGGGCGACTGGAAATCACGGTTTCTGATAACGGAGACACACGTGAATTAAACATCACCGCTTGGTGGCACCCTAAAGGCTTCCTAGGATTACTGTATTGGTTCGCAATGATGCCTGCTCATCTATTTATCTTTAAAGGCATGGTGAAAGCGATAGAGAAGCAAGCTAAAAAATAGATGAGAGATGCGGGTAACGAGATGCGAAGAGATTAAAAGCTGATGCGAGATTCGAGTATCGAGATGCGAAGGGATTAAAAGCAGATTCGAGTGACGAGATGAAAAAAGATGCGAGTAAGTGGCTCTTCGTATCACTCCTCTCGCATCTCGTATCTATCCGTTAGCCAACAAAGCTAATTGGGATCTCAGCTAATTGGTTGCCTTGGTTCGCTGGGTACACGATATATTCACCGTGGTACTTCACAGCAGACTTGTAGTCTGTCACTTTGTGAAGCATGAAGCCCGCTTCCATCGCCGCTTGGATAAACTCAGCGTGGTTACCACGAACAAACCAGTTCATCGGCTTAACCATCAACTCACCGTCGAAAGAGTCATCACACTGCTTTCCACATAGCGCGAATGAGTGCTCACCATCGGTAAAGAACTGAATTTTGCCACCTGTGGTTAGCTCATCTTCACTCGATACGCTCCAACCCATCTCGTACATCTTGTCCATAAAGGCTTCAACGTCACTGTCTTTCAGTGCTTTAGGCTCTTCACCTTCTGGGAAGAACTGAGCGTAAAACGCTGAGATTCGCTTAAACGTAAAAGTTAAATCAGAGTTGTTACCCTTTGAACGGCCCTGCTTTTGCCAGCGAACCAAATCAGGCACAACAACACGATCATACGCTTGTGCTTTGATTGCCTTAGTTACCCAGCGAACAAGATATAAGTTGTTCGCGATAGGAGCGTCAATCGCTTTGCCTGACTTGTGTAATGCGTAAAGTTCACCAAGTGCGGTGTTCACAAGCTTCTGAATTTCAATATAGTATTTTGACATTATGCCTTCTTTCCTAATGTCCAATATAGTAATGCTGACAGTATTGCACATGCTGCCATCACCATAGCCATTGGTCCTGCAGTATCACTTGGTAGCATTGCGACGATTGCCCCAACCACAGAACCAGTACCAAATCTTAATGTGCCCGCGAGTGATGATGCAGTACCAGCCATATTCGGGTATCCACTAAGTAGGAGCGCCATTGAGTTACTACCAATGGTAGACAGTGTACCAATAAACAGCATCACGAATGGCACAATACCCCACAGCCCGATATCTAATGACCAGCCGACCAACAAACCTAAACCAGCGAACAACTGAATGGTTAAACCCACTCGAAGCATCGCGTGAGAACCGACTTTCTTCACGATTCGACCATTAATGCTCGTCATCAAGATCATCGCTACGATGTTTAAGCCAAACAGATAACCAAATAGGTCTGGGCGAACGCCATAGATGTCTATGTAAACAAACGAACCAGCGGTTAAGAATGCAAACATTCCCGAGAAAGAAAATGCACCCGAAAAAATCAGGCCCATCGCCGTTGGGTTCTTACATAAACGAGCGTAGTTACGAATCGTGGTTTTGAAGCGCAGTGGTTGCCGGTTCTCTACCGGTAGCGTCTCTGGGATCTTCATCGATACCGCTAAGATTACGATCACCGCAAAAATAGCCAACACCCAGAAGATTGAACGCCAACCAAACCACAATGCCAAGTAACCACCAATCATTGGTGCGATAAGTGGTGCGACCGTCATAACCAAAGTGACGAAGGACATGGTTCTCGCAAAATCTTCACGATCAAACATGTCACGTACCACCGCCTGGATGATGACGGCCGCTGCTGCGCCTGCAAAACCTTGTGCAGTACGAACGTAAGTCAGCGCTTCAATGCCGTGGGTTGTAGCACTCACCACAGAAGCAACAGCAAACAGGAACACACCAATCAAGAGCACAGGCTTGCGTCCATAGCTATCAGCTAATGGGCCATGCAGCAGCTGACCCAACGCAAAACCTGCGGTATAAGCTGTTAGCGTTATCTGTACTTCGCCCGCCGTTACACCAAGATCTTTGGCAATGGTCGGCATCGCAGGCAAGTACATATCGATAGCAAGTGGCGTTAGTGCACCAATTGCACCGAGAATCAAAAACAGTACTAAGCCTAATTGTGGGGTTTCTGGTTGAGAGCTTGGACTCTGTGGGGTAGATGTCTGCATGGTTCTCCGAATGTTTAACTGATAAAACTAGGACCAGCGTGAACACGCAAGTCAAAAGATTGGCTGAGACTTTCCTAGTACCAGTCAACATCATCAGCCGACGCTATCCTTGGTCGGCTTTGCAACGAGAGCGCTATAAATTAATAGCTAAGGGTTACTTCCAGATAGAGTCGACTTCTTCTTGTGTCAGGTAACGGTACTCACCTAACTCTAAAGATTCGTCCATCTCGATTTCACCAATGCGTTCACGGTGTAGTGCTTCTACCTTGTTACCAAGTGCTGCAAACATGCGTTTTACTTGGTGGTATTTTCCTTCGTGAATTGTTAGTAGCACTTCGCGTTCTGCACGCACTTCAAGGTGTGCAGGAAGTGTTAGGCCATCTTCGCTTTTCAGCTGGATGCCTTCTTTGAATTTTTCAACGTAGTCTGGTTCTACTGGATCAACCAACCACACGCGGTACATTTTTTCGCACTTGTGTTTTGGTGCCGTAATACGGTGAGACCATTTACCGTCATCCGTAATCAGAACAAGACCTGTAGTATCAACATCTAGACGCCCTGCAAAGTGCAGCTTGTCCATTTTGATTTCATCAAGCAATTCAAATGCGGTGCGATTTGAGCCATCTTCATGCGAACAAACAAACCCTTCCGGCTTGTACAACATGATGTAACGTGGGCCATGAACATTCAGTTCATTACCTTGCCACTCCACTACACACTGCTCAGTTACTTTAACTGAACCGCTTTTTTGCATGACATCATTCACTGTCACAGTCTTTGTTTTTAATAAGTGTGTTGCTTCTTTTCGAGTAATGCCTAGTGCATCGCACAGAAATTTATCTAAACGCATGAATACCTCAACTAATCTAAGTCGGGTATTATAGTCACCTTTGCTCAATTAGTTGAGCTATTTCACACTATTTGTTCTCCATTTTACAAGACGCGATATGTATACACTCCGCCCATACCAAGCAGACTCAGTAAAATCAGTCATTCACTACTTCAGAAAACACCAAACACCGGCTGTTCTCGTGCTACCAACAGGGGCTGGGAAAAGTTTGGTCATCGCTGAGCTGGCAAGGCTTGCCAAAGGGCGTGTATTGGTACTGGCTCACGTGAAAGAGCTGGTTGAACAAAACCATGAAAAGTATGAAGGTTATGGGTTAAAAGGCTCTATTTTCTCCGCTGGTTTAGGCCGTAAAGAGACCGACCAACAAGTGGTATTCGCGTCGGTTCAATCAGTGGTACGCAACCTCGATTCATTCTCTAACCAATTTTCACTTTTGGTTATCGATGAATGCCACCGAGTACCCGATGAAAAGAACAGTAGCTATCAGAAAGTGATCACTCACTTGCGTGAAAACAACTCGGGCATCAAGGTACTTGGCTTAACGGCAACCCCTTATCGCTTAGGCATGGGGTGGATTTACCAATACCACACTCGTGGGCAAGTGCGCTCGGAAGAACCAAGATTCTTTAGAGACTGTATCTTTGAGTTACCAATTCGCTACCTGCTCGACGAAGGCTTCTTAACACCAGCTCGCATGATAGATGCGCCAGTATTGAGTTATGACTTCTCACAATTAAAACCCGCGAGCACGGGTCGATACAAAGAAGCCGAGCTGGATATGGTGATCGAACAATCAAAACGAGCGACACCACAGATTGTCGATCAGATCATTCACCTCGCCCAAGACAAACTGGGCATCATGGTGTTTGCAGCCACCGTTCGACACGCTCAAGAGATCCTAGGCTTACTACCTGAAGGTGAAGCCGCGATTGTCATTGGTGACACGCCAACACTCGAGCGTGACCAAATCATCAACGATTTCAAAGAACGAAAAATCAAATTCTTGGTCAATGTGTCGGTTTTAACCACTGGCTTTGATGCACCGCATGTCGATTTAATCGCGATTCTTCGCCCAACCGAATCCATCAGTTTGTATCAACAAATCGTTGGCCGGGGTCTGCGTTTGTCTCCAGGCAAAAAAGAATGTTTGGTGCTCGATTACGCAGGTAACAGCTATGATCTCTACCAGCCAGAAGTGGGCGACCCTAAGCCTGATTCTGACAGTGAAATCATCACCATCCCCTGCCCTGCCTGCGGCTTCAATAACAATTTCTGGGGCAAGCTAGACAGCAACGGCTTCTTGCTTGAACATTTTGGCCGTAAATGCCAAGGCTACTTTACCGATGAAGACACTGGTGAGAAAGAGCACTGCAACTATCGCTTCCGCGCCAAATACTGTGGAGAGTGCGGCGCCGACAACGACATTGCAGCGCGTATTTGCCATGAATGTGACGCTACCTTAGTAGACCCAGACAAAAAGTTAAAAGAGGCACTCAATCTAAAAGATGCTTTGGTGTTTGAGTGTTTAGAGATGGACCTTAATGTACTTAAGGACGACAAAGGCAAATCGCAACTTAAAGTCACCTACCGAGGTGAAAACCAAGCGCAAGTCCATGAGTTTTGGTCATTGACCACCAAGAAGCAAAAGCAGAACTTTAAAGATCAGTTTGTTCGCCCTCACCTTGCGGATAGACACAGACCTTTTGAGGAAGCGTCACCGTCGAAAGTGGTTGCTCACCAACATAGATTCCGCCCACCACAATTTGTGATTGCACGTAAAGTTGGACGCTTTTGGAAAATGAGAGACAAGATATTCGAAGACGAGCTTCAGCAACGCTAATGATTACGGTCTTAACACTTGATGGTTAGTCTCCGTGATGTGTTGATGCTACTCGTCATCAAATTTTTAGGTATCAATTTCTCATTATTAATCAGGTTCACTTTCTGTTCAGAATTACTTTTTTATACTGAACGCTATCAACCTTCTCTAGGATTCGCTATGTTTAGTAAAGCTATGATTTCTTTGTTTTCTATAAGCTTAGGCTTATTTGTTTCTGCTGGCGCATGGGCTGACTCACACCATAATGGTCATGAATTAGTGCAGGACGTTCATAAGGCAGGAACCCGCATTGAATTTGAAGAAGACCAAGACGAGGTCTACGAAGCAGTTCGAGAAGGTTATATTCGCCCTTTCTCTGAGATGTATGCAGCGGTAGAAAACGACCTTCATGGTCGAATCATTAAAGTCGAACTAGAAGAAGATGATGATATTTGGGTGTATGAATTAAAAATTAACTACCAAAACAACATCATCAAAGTTGAATACAACGCCGAAACATTAGAAATGCTAAAGATTGAAG
>NZ_MCYD01000615.1:0-7240 GCF_002876325.1 Vibrio sp. 10N.261.52.A1 | reverse complement strand
AAACCGTTTTGACCATGCAATCAGCAACTTAGAAAACATCAACGAAAACGTTAATGCTTCTAAGAGCCGTATCAAAGATACCGACTACGCGAAAGAAACAACGGCAATGACGAAGTCTCAAATCCTACAACAGGCGAGTACTTCTATCCTAGCTCAAGCAAAACAATCACCATCAGCAGCTCTAAGCTTATTGGGCTAAACTTACCTCGGTAAGTAGCGGTAAACTCCGCTTTATGTGGAGTTTTACTGTTGGCTCATGAAGGAGGGAGGGAGAGTGTTATGGAAATACCATCTAACGCATCGAACATCCAGCCTTATGGCTCACCTAATGGCATTAAAATTGCAAGCGATGAAGGTAGTAGTGCGTCGAGTATTTCACGCCTGAAAGAAGCAACCTCTTATGGCAAGGTAGAGAAATCGAAAGAAGAAGCTACCGAAGCTGCGATTCAATTAGCTCAAGAGAGAAAAGAGTTGAATGATGAAGAGCGAGTCAAAATGGTGGAGAAGGTAAACGAGTTTATCTCCTCTCTCAATAAGGGGGTTGCCTTTAAGGTCGATGAAGAATCGGGAAGGGATGTGGTGACTATTTATGAAACCACAACCGGCGATATTATTCGTCAGATACCTGATGAAGAAATGCTTGAAATTCTAAGACGCCTAGCAGCCCAAAACTCGAATAGTAGAATATTTGAGGTGAAGGTCTAAGTCGTATTATTGAGGTGGTTTAATGAGTTTTGGCCCAATGGGGATTTCGTCTGGCATGGATATCAATTCCATGGTCAGCAAAATTGTGGATTCGGAGCGTGTACCTAAACAGCAACGAATCGACAATGAAAGAGCGCGAATCGATACCAGCATTAGTGCCTATGGAAGACTCAGAGAATCTCTCGATTCGATGAAAAACCTGATGACAAACTTTCGTCAGGAAAAAGCTTTCGCTGTACGTACAGTAGAAAGTACTGATGAAGCGCTTGTTTCTGCAACCGCGACTACTGAAGCGATCGCTGGCAAATATGCCATCGATGTGTTGCAGCTTGCCCAGAGTCATAAAGTAGCGTCAGATGTTCTATCTGATGACATGAAATTTGGCCCAGGTAAGCTGCAGGTTTCGCTTGGTGATGATAGCTTTGATGTGCAAGTTGGCGATAGATCAAAGCTAATCGATGTTGTTCGCAGCATAAACGGTGCAGATAGGAACCCAGGCGTTCGTGCATCCATTATTAATGATACCGAAGGCCCTCGACTTATTGTCGCCTCCAACAAATCTGGCGCAGACCAACAGATCAGCATCAATGTAGAATCTGATGCGTCAAATCCTCTAAAAAAACTCGAATATAAAACCCTTGAAGAACGTGTTGAAGCGCTAGAGAAAGCTCGCCTTGCCGCTCAAGACGTACTTGGCCTCACGCCTGCTGGAAAAGCCGTTGATCTTATCGATGAAGCTATCTCCGATGATGACCCGAAAGTTGATCAAGCTGTCGACGAAGACGGCAATATCATTCCAGGTTCTCAAGCGGGCTCAACATCTCCTGCAGAAGATGGCTCTCAAAGCCTTAGCTACGGTGAACAAGCCGCTGCAGATGGTCAAGCTGCCTTAGACGCCGCTCAAGCGGCAAAATCTGTCATGCCTGAAGACAATATCCCAGGTTGGACGGAAACCGCTTCTGGCACGTTGTTAGATTCTTATTACACACCAGAGCTTGAGCTTGACGAAAAAGCGATCGAGAAGGCGCCTGATGTTCCAGGTTGGTCAAACACGGCCTCTGGCACTTTGACTGATTCATACGTGACACCGAAAGAAGCCCAGCAAAAGTTAGAAGCAGAGCAAGCACGTATCGAAGAGAAGATCGCGCAAGAAAAAGCGGATCTGGCCAGGAAAGTAGAAAGCGGCGAATTGACCGCAGAGCAAGCGAAAAATATCGAGCGTGCCAAATTAGAGCCTGAAGAGCGAGAGCGCTTAGAGAAAGTCGACAAGGCGCAAGCTGACTTGGCGCTTGCTCAACAATCTTTTGATAGTTACAGCGGCATGACCGAAGTCCAAGCTGGTCAAGATTCAATGGTGGTACTGGATGGTGTCGCTCAGCTCTCTAGTAATAACAATGTGATTGAAGATGCCGTTGAAGGCATTGATATTACGGTGAAAGGAAAGACGCCAAAAGATAAGCCGCCAGCAGAAATTGGAGTTGAGTACGACCGTAATAGTGTTCGTCAAGACATCGAAGCCTTTGTGAATTCTTACAACCAGTTTTACCAAGTGTCTAAAAACTTGGCGGGTGTCGATCCTGCGACTGGACAAAAAGGCCCACTTTCTGGTGACAGCACGGTCCGTAACGCCGACTCACGATTGAAAGGGGTATTCTCGTCAAGTATTGAAGGGGCGCCAGAGAACCTTAAGTCTTTGACAGAGTTTGGTATCACAACCACTAGGCAAGGCTCGTTAGAGATTAACTACGACATGCTCGACCGACAGCTAAACAATAACTTTGATAAGCTGGGCGAGTTTTTTGGCGGCAACAATGGGTTTGCTAAAAAAGTCGAAGATGCGATTCAGGGCATCACTGGTATTACTGGTTCAATTCGTACTCGAGAAAAGAGTCTGGTCGAGCAAAACTACCGTTTAGCAGACGACCAAAACGCCTTAGACCGCCGTATGGACAGTCTTGAAAGTCGTACTCACTCTAAGTTCACCGCCATGCAAGATGCAACCAGTAAGATGCAGTCTCAGCTTGGTAGCATGATGAATGCGTTGGGTTAATAGATGACCAGTCAGCTTCAAGAGCTTTGTGAACTAGATCAATTAATTATCTCTAAGCTCGAATTTAGTGAAATTAATGCTGAAGAAATAGCGACGCTTGTCGATAACAGAGAACAGTTATTGCAAAACGTGCTTCAATTCATCGATTCACACCCTGACGTTAAGCAAAGTTCGGAGTGGTTTGAAGCCATTTCGAGAACAAGAAAATTAGTCGAATTGATGCAGTCTGAAACTGGCCGGGTAGGGAAAACCCTGCACAAGTACCGACATGGTGCCAAGTCAGTTCAACAATACAAAAAGTTTTTATAGAAGAGGTTTACTATGCGCGGTTCTTTACAGGCATATAAAAAGGTATCAGTGGATAGTCAGCTAACGGCTGCCTCACCGCATAAGATTGTGCAAATGCTAATGGCTGGCGCTATCGAGCGTTTGATCCAAGGTAAAGCGGCAATGCAAGCGGGCAATATACCGGTGAAAGGTGAGCGACTAGGTAAGGCTCTAGACATCATTATTAGCCTTCGTAGCTGCCTTTCTATGGACGATGGTGGCGATATTGCGAAAAACCTAGATCAACTTTATGAGTTCATGATCACGCAAATTTCTGCGGCAAATCACAAAAATGACCCACAGCCTATTGATGATGTTATCGATATTATCCGCGAAATTAAGAGCGCTTGGGACCAAATTCCGAATGAATATCACAACTTGACGTCTGCTGAAGTCGGTATTTAAAGAAAAATTGCAGTTTTAACTAACCTTAGATCCGCTAATTGGTTGGTTGCCTTATTTTTTTAATCAAATAAAATAGAAGCCATTAGATAGCCTAATGGCTTTTTTTCGTTGCTGATTTCATAAATTTGTCCTCGTAAACCATAATCATAGATAGAATTCTTAATTTTATGGAATACGTTGCTCACCGTTTTTCCGCATCGCACCAAAATAAAGGCAATAATTCCTACTTATGCAAGGTTTGGCAAAACTGCTTGTGGTCGACGATAACGCTCAAGATCGTCACAATTTAAGCACAATATTAGAGTTTGTAGGAGAGAGCTGCGAAGTAATCAGCTCTGAACAAGCGCGCAAAGTCGACTGGTCACTACAGTGGGCTGGTTGCATTATTGGCTCAATAAAAGGTAAAGGCTTCAACGCATTACTGAATGATAAGCTTGTTCACGCGAATCACATCCCTCTGCTTGTGATTGGCAAAAACAACCACCCGGTTGACGAGCTCACCAATTTTGTTGGTGAACTCGAGCTGCCTCTTAACTATCCCCAATTAAGTGATGCATTAAGACACTGTAAAGATTTCTTAGGACGCAAAGGGGTTCAAGTTGTCTCTTCAGCCCGTAAGAACACACTGTTTCGCAGTCTAGTGGGTCAAAGTGCTGGCATTCAAGAAGTGCGTCACTTGATTGAACAAGTTTCCTCTACCGAAGCCAACGTACTGATTCTTGGTGAATCTGGTACCGGTAAAGAGGTGGTTGCTCGTAACATTCATTACCATTCAAAACGTCGCACTGGTCCTTTTGTTCCAGTGAACTGTGGTGCAATCCCACCAGATTTGCTGGAGAGTGAACTTTTCGGTCATGAGAAGGGCGCATTCACAGGTGCAATTACGGCACGTAAAGGACGTTTTGAGTTAGCTGAAGGCGGCACGCTATTTCTTGATGAAATTGGCGATATGCCAATGGCGATGCAGGTTAAGTTGCTACGCGTACTACAAGAGCGATGCTTTGAACGTGTAGGTGGCAATTGCACTATCCAGGCGAATGTTCGAGTAATTGCGGCTACACACCGTAACCTTGAAGACATGATCGACGATGATTCATTCCGTGAAGATCTTTATTACCGCTTGAATGTATTCCCGATTGAAATGCCGGCATTACAAGAGCGTAAAGAAGATATCCCTCTTCTACTTCAAGAGCTTATGACGAGAATGGAAGCGGAAGGCAGTATGCCTATCTGCTTTACGCCTCGCGCGATTAACTCTCTTATGGAACATGACTGGCCAGGTAACGTACGTGAACTGGCGAACTTAGTGGAGCGTATGGTTATTCTCTATCCGAATAGCCTAGTGGACGTAAACCACCTGCCAACTAAGTATCGATACAGTGATATCCCTGAATTCCAACCAGAGTTTAATAGCTTTGTGTCTGAGGAAGAGCAAGAGCGTGACGCGTTAGCCGACCTATTCTCGGAAGATTTCAGCTTCGATCAGCAAGATGATATGACTGACAACGCGAATGCACCTCAGGAATTACCACCAGAAGGGGTTAACCTGAAAGAGCTGCTCGCTGATATGGAAGTGAATATGATCAATCAAGCCTTGGAAGCTCAAGGCGGTATTGTTGCTCGAGCGGCAGACATGTTAGGCATGCGCAGAACCACTCTGGTTGAGAAAATGCGTAAATACAATCTGCAGCGTTAGTGTTCTGCTTTTCGAGAAACGGAAAAACAAACACTAAATTTTTAGCTAATCGTTCACTTTAGCTAAGCGATAAGATAAACCATAGTCGAGTTGTTGCTTGCTTAACTATGTGATAAATATAGCAAATAGCCTGACTCGTTTTGTGCGTGTCAGGCTGTTTTAGTATTTGAGGCAAATTTTTGACATGCACGTATCTAACGAACCAGAAAATCAATCACACCTAGATTCTGTTGAACAACAGGTTGAGCGCTACAAGCAAGTGCTCGATGTTATGCCTGCTGGTGTCATCTTGTTAGATACCCATGGTGAAGTAAGAGAAGCAAACCCAGAAGCGCACCGCATTCTTGGCGTCGAGTTGGTTGGAGAGAAGTGGTTTTCTGTTATCCAGAGTGCTTTTGATCCCAAAGACGATGATGGTCATGAGATCTCATTAAAGAATGGTCGAAAGGTACGTTTGGCGATTTCTGCTTCGACTACGGGTCAGCTGATTTTGATTACCGATCTGACCGAGACGCGTTTGCTGCAATCACGAGTTAGTGATCTCCAGCGTCTGTCGTCCTTAGGTAGAATGGTGGCGTCACTTGCTCATCAGGTTCGTACACCGCTCTCTAGTGCAATGTTGTATGCGTCAAACCTTGCCGCACCGAATCTACCACCGGCAACGAAGACACGTTTTCAATCTAAGCTTATGGATAGACTTCATGACTTAGAGAAGCAAGTTAATGACATGCTGCTGTTTGCTAAGGGCGGCGATAATAAGGTGGTGAAACCTTTTACTGTGGCTGAATTGATCACAGAATTTCAGCCAATGGTCGAAGCAGCGTTGAAATCGAACCAAATTGATTACTGCCAAGAAGTGGAAGGCGAACAGACTCAAATGTTCGGTAATGCCAACGCGATTGCCTCTGCTTTAAGCAATCTAGTTTTGAACGCGGTTCAAATTGCCGGCAAAGAATCACAGATAGATGTATTTTTTAGGCCGGTAAACGGCGAGCTTAAGATATCAGTACAAGACAGTGGTCCCGGTGTACCGAAAGAGCTTCAAGGTAAAATCATGGAACCATTCTTTACCACTCGCTCGCAAGGGACAGGCTTAGGCTTGGCGGTTGTACAAATGGTATGTCGAGCACATGAAGGTCGACTGGAATTGATATCAGAAGAAGGTGATGGCGCATGCTTTACCATGTGCTTGCCACTAGAAAGAAGCGCTTCTACTGAAGGCTAATAAGTTTTAACTGAATTTACACTGGAGAATCCTATGGCTCAAAGCAAAGTGTTAATCGTCGAAGATGATGAAGGTCTACGCGAGGCCCTTGTCGATACACTCGCGCTTGCTGGCTATGAATGGCTAGAAGCAGATTGCGCAGAAGATGCTCTGGTCAAACTAAAATCGAACTCCGTTGATATCGTTGTCTCTGACGTTCAGATGGCAGGCATGGGCGGCTTAGCGCTGTTAAGAAACATCAAGCAGCACTGGCCAAATCTCCCTGTATTGTTGATGACAGCTTATGCCAACATCGAAGACGCCGTCGCTGCAATGAAAGAGGGCGCTATCGACTATATGGCAAAGCCATTTGCGCCGGAAGTACTGCTAAACATGGTGAGCCGTTATGCTCCCGTAAAGTCGGACGACAATGGTGATGCCATCGTTGCTGATGAAAAAAGCATTAAGTTAATGATGCTGGCCGATAAAGTGGCAAAAACGGACGCTAATGTCATGGTTTTGGGCCCAAGCGGCTCTGGTAAAGAGGTGATGTCGCGTTACATCCATAACGCCTCAAACCGTAAAGATGGTCCGTTCGTCGCGATTAACTGTGCGGCAATTCCTGACAATATGTTGGAAGCGACTCTATTTGGATATGAGAAAGGTGCATTTACTGGCGCTATTCAGGCGTGTCCAGGCAAGTTTGAACAAGCTCAAGGCGGTACAATTTTACTCGATGAGATCAGTGAAATGGATCTTGGCCTGCAAGCTAAGTTGTTGCGTGTGCTGCAAGAGCGTGAAGTTGAGCGTTTAGGTAGCCGTAAGAGCATTAAACTTGATGTTCGTGTACTCG
>NZ_MCYD01000614.1:898-4798 GCF_002876325.1 Vibrio sp. 10N.261.52.A1 | reverse complement strand
TTTCAACAAGGTTCAGCCTTGGCAAGAGCTTGTGATTGTTGATGAGCGAGTGATTACCGGTCAAAACCCGACAAGCGCACACGCTGTAGGTGTCGCGATTGTTGAGCACCTTTCTTAATCGAGCAATGGCTTGATGGAGCTATAACTTAATGGGTCTATAGCTTGTCCAACTCACTGACGCGAGCCCCCTAAATAAGGCTAAAAAAAAGAGCATACTTCAGACTCAATATTCTTGAGAGAAATATGCTCTTTTCTAATTCTGCAACCCGCTTTTAGTTATTTCTAACAATGCCCTCGAGCACGTTGAACAGTAGGTCAATTTCTTCAATCGAGTTGTAATGCATACAACCAATACGCACTACCCCCTGCTCTTCGATACCCAACTGCTTCACCAAACCTAATGCGTAGAAGTGTCCGTTCCACACACAGATATTATGCTCGCCCAGCTTCTTCGCAATGAACTCTGGAGAGTGGTTATCAAAGGTGATAGCGAATGTTGGCGTCCTTAGGTTCGAATCAAACTCTGTCTTACCGTAGAGTTTAGCGCCTTCTAGATCGCCCAAGCGTTTTAGGAAATACTCACTCAACTGGCTTTCATGCTTATTGTAAAGCGCGTAGCTTTGCTCTAAGCGAGAACGTAATGAGTCGGTTGGCTCACCAAATTGTGCCAAGTAATCCACCGCAGCAATCACGCCCGCGAGGCCTTCAAAGCTCTGTGTTCCTGTTTCAAAACGACCAGGCCCGATGTTAGTGGCTGGCTCAACCTTATATGGTTTTAACGTATGTAGCCATTGAGGCGCCACGTAAGCAATACCAACATGAGGGCCAAAAAACTTGTAAGCCGAACACGCTAAGAAATCACAGTTCAGTTGTTGAACATCGATCAAGTGATGAGGAGCGTAGTGAACCGCGTCAACATAAACCTGAGCGCCGTATTGGTGTGCAAGCTCGATGACTTTCTCCACATCAACAATTGAGCCAGTGGTATTTGAAGCAAACGTCACGGCAACCAGTTTGGTTTTCTCGTTCAGTAACGACTCAAAGTGTGCCATATCTAGGCTGCAATCCGACTCGTCAACACGAACTTGACGAACAATCGCACCTTTATCGTCTGCTGCTTGTTGCCAGCTCGATACATTCGAGTAGTGATCTAGTGCGGTAACAATCACCTCATCGCCAGCCTGCCAATCGCGGCTGATCGCTCGGCTAAGCTGAAATGTCAGCGAAGTCATGTTGGCACCAAACACAACATTGCCAGAAGATTCAGCATTCAGTAACGCTTGCACCGACTCTCGCGCTTGCTGCATCAAGCCTGTCGTCTTCTGGCTCGAAAAGTAGTGACCGCCCAAGTTGGAATTAAAGTGACCAAGGTATTCTGTCATCGACGCAAGAACATTTTCAGGAACCTGAGAGCCACCCGGGCCATCAAAAAAGGTAACCGGCTTACCGTCATGGTATTGGCCTAACGCACTGAACTGCTGACGTACATCATTAAGAGTGAAGGACATTGCGCGCATCCTTAGCCGTTAGCACAAACAAATCCATGTAGCCCATCTCATCGTGGTCTATGGTGCGAATTGGTTGTGCGTTGTGCCACAGCTTACTGTCTGCAAGCATTGTAACATCACCATTTTCAAGAACTTTTCTAAAGAACGGCGCTTCATGAGAATCTTGGTACAGCATGATTTCGCCACCAACAATGTTGTGACGGTTCACGCCAACTAGGGCAATGTGGTCGAAGCCATCTTGGTGCACGCCTTCTGGCGCAACCTGTGTCTCTTCATAAATGGCAGCGATACGAATTTGGTGGATTTCGATTTCTTGTCCATCTTCAAGCCCGTTAGTTTCAATAAACAGTTCACACATCTCTTGCATGCCTTCGCTGCTAAGAATTGGTGCTTCAATTGGCTCGAATTGACGAACAACATCACCTTGGAAGTGGTTGATGTCTTCAGACTGGACGAAGTCATGTTTGTCTAGCTCAACGACTTGTCCATTACTGAATTCAACCACAGAGTACCTTCTCAATCGGTACTGTCCGTCTGCGTGCTCTGTGCTAGGTAGCTTAGAGAAAGAAGGTGACAGCTCCTTAACCGCGTGGTTACTGAGATGGGTAATATGTAGGGTGTTTTCGTGAGCGTGTAACATCATCGACTCCTTAATGATTGTTAATTTACTTTCGACATTTAACGTTTTGTTTACATAAAAGGATACTTGAAGATCTTGCCAAATCAACAATAAACAATCATTTATCCCGTCAGAATAAATAATTCAGATTGTAAAACCAAGTTTAAAATAAAAAGCAGTGCATAACACCAGAACAAAAGATAACCAACTCTTAAAACTAGCACACTTCACTAGCTAGTTATAAACACCTATAAAATCAAATTTAACGATATTATTAACTAGCGCGCTGTGTTTATTATTTTGTCAGCAATTACCTACTAATACGTCAGCCGGAGCATCTAGGCTCATCCCACTACTTCGACATACTTTATTTGTATGTTTTTGCACATCGAAATACGACCAACCTATCAGTTGCCAAGCTATTGATTATTTACACAACAAGCTGGAATTGGTTAATTTATGAGTAAGCCAGAATCCACACGTCTTTGCTTGCGCGTCTGGAACAGGTCGAGTTCGGGGGGAACTCGGCCGCCCCAAATGGTTTGATTCTTTTAAGGGAGTAAGTTGGTTGTTCTTTTAGTCTGGAAAGTGTTTGAAGTGGAATATTTCGGTTGAGAATGTGGAAATCCACTATGACCATGGATTTAGCTCCGAGAGAATCGGCACATGTTTACAAACGAGATGTGCTCTTCCTTAACATATTTATGCCCGGAAACAATTCAGAGCAAAAGCTGTTGCGTACTTCGAACCGAATAATTTCCCCTATTAAAAGGGCTCTTCTCCGCTTACGTGAGCTTGATATTTGGGTAAAAGATAGAATAGGTGTCTGGAACCGACGTTTGTCTGATCTTTGAGTTGAAATGTTCGATATCTTTTACTCCTCAAGCTCTTCGCCTGAGCAAACCAATAGAGACATTTTCAGCCTCTACTCGAGCGTTAGTTAATTTGTATTTCGCGTAGTTAAAGATACCAACCTTCCTTTCTAGAAGTGCATCAGCAATGTTACTTAATGGGAGAATTCGAGTCGATTTCGCAAGACGACTCCAAGCTTCGAGTTCAGCCACCATTGTCTTGTAACAAGGCTCGTCCCAAATCGCTTGTAGCTGCTCTTTCAGCATATTAATGATGTATAGGGTCTTATTGCTTTCGAGTAAATCGTCGAGCCTGTTGGATTGTTTATCATTCAACTTGATCGCATTTTTCAGTAAGAGAAAGAACGTGCCTTTGAGCATTGTCTTCTCCTCGTGGGAGCAGTTCTTAAACGCTTTTGCTCTCGCTTTTTTCATAAACATGCAGTAGTTCTTCATCACATGAAATCGGTCGAAGGCGACATCTGCGTTGGGCAACATTTTCCTAACAGCTGATTGATAAGCTTACCCCATATCCATTGAAACTGCCTTAATCCCCTCTCTAGTTGTTACTGATAACCGCTTAGGGAAGAGATGAGTACTTTGGCTTTTCAAGCATGCTCTACCCAAATGAGGTGGCCAGAAACTAGGTCATATAGTCATGCCTCTTCGCTCGTGCTACCTCATCAACACCAATATGCATTAGGTTGGTCAATTTCTCAGACTCCAAGGAAGGTAAGCTCGCTCGCAAGTACTCCCTATCGATATTCTGGGCGGTTTCCCAGCGAATACCTAAATGTTGAGAAACAGCATGGATACTCATATGGCGGCATAAACCGCTTATGAGCTTGCAAAATCGGGCCGTGTAACGACTTCCTTTGGCAACATATTCAGTAGGTTCAATCAACCTTCTACCGATTTGGTC
>NZ_MCYD01000614.1:0-176 GCF_002876325.1 Vibrio sp. 10N.261.52.A1 | reverse complement strand
CGAATGTAGTGCTCGACGGTGCAAGGAGAGTCTGTCATCGGCTTCTTAACTTTAAACCGCCTGTCTCGACGACAACGAACTAATAGCGATTGAGAGGCTTCTTCTATTGAAAAAGACTCATACATTGCCCCTTAAAGCGAAACAATGTGGAAGATAATAACGGCAAGGTAAACCAC
>NZ_MCYD01000613.1:0-6752 GCF_002876325.1 Vibrio sp. 10N.261.52.A1 | reverse complement strand
TAGCATCTAGCATCTAGCTAGAATAGAAAAAACAAAGCCCGAATCTAAGTTCGGGCTTTGTCTATTTGGTTGTTCTACTATTCATTATCAATTGGCTTCAAAACTCGGCATGGATTACCGACTGCGACCACATTGTCTGGAATATCTTTGGTCACCACACTACCCGCACCGATCACACTGTTCTTACCAATGTTCACACCTGGGCAAATGATCACGCCCGCACCAATCCAAGCATTGTCACCAATGGTAATTGGGGTACCGAACTCAACGCCTTCGTCGACGCGGCTCTTCACATCCAATGGGTGACCTGCCGTGAGCACTTGTACATTCGGAGCGAACAGCACATTGTCGCCAATAGTTACTTCCGCGACATCCAAAATCACACAGTTAAAGTTGGCGTAAAAGTTCTTACCCGGTTTGATGTTTGAGCCGTAGTCACAGCGAAATGGTGGCTCTAAATAAGCGCCTTCAGAATCAGGAATTAGAGTGTCAATTGCAGAGCGCCATTCGTCACTGTCTGGAATACTGTTGTTAAGCTTTTGAAGAACCTTACGACACTCGATCCGCTCTGCGTACAGTTCTTCATCCCAAGCAAGGTAAGGCTCACCTGCCAACATCTTCTGTTTTTCTGTTTTCACGTTATTTACCTATTTCCACACTACTTACCCAGTAATGGTCAATACAATGACCAAAAAACGCAATATCGCATATCTTTCCCTCTCACAATAAGAGCGGTTTTAAGAGTCTTACAGAGATGCGCTTCCTGTCACGATTTGTAGTGAACGACCCATTAAAATTCATGCACAACAAACGAAACACATAGATGGAACCAATAAAAAGTTTTTGTTATTAAGCAAAGGCCAGTATGAAATTGATGTAATTTTCGTTTAAGTACGCTGAGCAACTGAATCTCGAATGACAAGACTACCAGTGGTGTCGATGGCATCTGCTTGTTCCGAACCTCCAACGATTTGCAGAATCGCTTTTTGCGTCATCTGCTCCAGCGGTACGCTGACAGAGGTTAAGCTTGGTGTTAAAAACTCGCCCACTTTGCTGTTATCAAAACCGACGATAGAGATATCTTGAGGTAATGAATACCCTAGCTCCGTTAACGCCTTAATCGCACCAATCGCCATGTCATCGTTTTCAGACAGAATCGCAGTGAAGCTTACTTTGCTTTCCACTAAAGCTTGTGCGGCACGATAACCACTCTCCATCGTCCAATCGCCTTGAACCACACTAGACTCGTTCAGCTCAATACCATGCTGAGTGAGCACATCTTGATAGGCTTTATAACGTTGCTCATCGGTCGACGACCCTGCTTTACCACGGATCACCGCAATCTCTGTATGCCCCTGCTCGATGATGTGTTCAACCATCAAACAAGCACTTTGATAATGATCGGTAGTGATAGCATGCTCAGGTTTCGAAGGCATTTCCCGGTTGAGCACCAAAATCGGTGTATCCGTGCTTTCGATGATCTGAGCGATCTCGCTTTCCGTTAAACATTGCGGATAAATGATGATGCCGGCACATTTCATATCGAGTAGGAAATTGATCGCCTTTCTTTCGTCTTCAGCGCTGTGTTTACCATCGGTGATCACCAATTGGTGATTCGATTTTTCACTGTAAGAAGCCGCGTGATACATCAAAGAAGAGAAGTAAGGGCCGTTGAACAGCTCATTGGTGATCACAAAGCCGATAAAGTTGGTCTTCTTGGTCGCCAATTGCTGAGCTAATAAGTTCGGTCGATAGCCCGTTTCTTGAATCGCATCAAATACCTTTTTCACCACATCTGGGCGCACGATATTCTTGCCGTTTAAGACACGAGAAACCGTCGACTTAGATACCCCTGCGCGGTTCGCGACATCAAGCATTGTGACCATTTGCTTCTTTTCCTTATATAAAAAATTAGCCGACATAAGCCGACTAATTTAATGCTAGTTCATATTGCGCGTATCTTTATATTACGTAGAACGACGCAGTAAGAGGCATTCTAAATAGTGGCACCGTTAGATGCAATCACGCCTTTGTACCACTCAAAAGACTTCTTGCGCTTACGCTCTAGTGTTCCTGACTGATCGTTGTGTTTGTCTACGTAAATGAATCCGTAGCGCTTTTTCATCTCACCAGTGGTGAACGATACCAAATCGATACAGCCCCAAGGGGTGTAACCCATCAAGTCAACGCCATCAATCGCAACGGCTTTTTTCATCTCTTTGATGTGATCGCCAAGATAAGCGATACGATAGTCATCATTAATGCTGTCATCTTCTTCGATGGTATCAACTGCGCCAAAACCATTTTCAACGATGAACAACGGCACTTCATAGCGCTCATAAAGAGATGCTAAACAGTAACGTAGGCCTGTTGGGTCAATCGGCCAGCCCCAATCGCTCGACTTGATGAACGGGTTTTCTACCGAGTTTTCATGACCACCGTCCATCGCTTCTTCTGTCGATTGATGAGAAGACGAGTCCAAGGTGTTTGACATGTAATAGCTAAAGCCAAGGTAATCCGCTTTACCCTCTTTCAAGATTTGCTCATCTTCAGGCTGCATTTCGATATTGAAGCCTTTAATAGCCCAATCACGTTTTGCGTAGCTTGGGTAATGACCGCGAACCATCACATCTGAGAAGAAGTAACGATCGCGCATCGCTTGCTGCGCCACCATGATATCTTCTGGCTTTGAAGAACGAGGATAAAAAGGCACCATCGCACACATTGCACCAATCTGAAGATCTGGGTTGATCTCGTGACCTTGCTTCACCACCAAGGCACTCGCAACAAACTGATGGTGAACCGCTTGATACATAGCCTCTTGTGGCTTTTCGCATTGTGGGAACTTCACGCCAGAGCATAACCAACCGAAGATGTCTGCCGAGGTGTTCATCTGGTTATTAATCTCGTTAAACGTCATCCAGTACTTCACTTTGTGCTGATAACGCTCCATCACTGTGGTTGAGTACTTAACAAAGAAATCGATCACTTTACGGTTCATCCAGCCGCCGTATTCTTTCGCTAGATGGTAAGGCATTTCAAAATGGCTCAGCGTCACTACTGGCTGGATATCGTATTTCAGAAGCTCATCAAACAGGTCATCGTAAAATTTTAAGCCCGCTTCACATGGCTCAGCTTCATCACCATTCGGGAAAATACGCGTCCACGCGATACTGGTGCGGAAACACTTAAAGCCCATCTCAGCAAATAACTTAATGTCTTCTTTGTAGCGATGGTAGAAATCCACAGCAACTTGGTTTGGGTAGTTTTCACCATCGATTACACCATCGGTGATTCGACGTTGTACACCGTGCGCGCCTGCCGTTAATACATCAACCACACTCACGCCTTTACCATTCGCATCCCAGCCGCCTTCTAACTGATGCGCTGCTACTGCACCGCCCCATAAAAAATCGTTCGGAAATTCGTTGTTCATACCATTACTCGCTACAAGTTATTCGTGAAAAAGATCGGAACTAGAACGCCAATTGCAGCTCTGAAACCGATTTCAGTAAGGCAAAGATACAGCCTGAAACCGGTTTCAACAAGAGTTTTTTTGATCTTTTTTGATCACAAGATGGGGTTGAAAAAAGCACTCTTAAGCGATGAATAGCATTCAAAAACGCCAACACCTAATGCAAAAAAGCCAGCTCTACGTGGGTTGAGCTGGCTTTGCGTTGTTAAAGAAAAGAGTCGATCAGACTACGACAATGGCAATTGACGGATCATTTGTTGAACCTCGTTACCATATTTTATGCGCTGTCTGGTCTCTTCGAGCGCGTACATTTGAGTCTTCTTCGCTGCAGGATTAACACTTCGGCCTTCGGTTACCATATTATCCGCTGATGACTTTTCCTGATCTAATCGCCCAGGTATCGTTTTCACCGTAGACCAGCCCAAACTGCCAATCGAGCGCGCCGTCATTATGCCTTGATAAATGGTATAACCTCGTGCACTCACCTTTACTTGCCCAAGGAGGATCTTAGTGTAGCCGCCATGAATCGGAGGAGGCGTGTACGTCATTGTCTTGCCGCCCTGAGTCATTCTTGTCGCTATCACCCGTCCCTCAGAGCTTCCTATGCGCATGGCCGGGTTCGTTTTACTCGCCCATGCCACGTTGTACTCACTCGAAGGTCTGATTTTATTCATTAAGCGAGAACCAAGGCCTGGCTGTGTGACATCTTCCAAAGCACCGCCAGCTCTTACCCAACGTAAGTTCTGAACCGACTTATAGGCCGAATATCCGCCACTCACCACACCAATGATATCGAAAGGAATCGTCGCTATATCGAGTTTGCGGGAAATGTCCCCATCATCAATCACACCAGACGCAATTTGTAATGCACCACTGGTCATCCCAGCAATACCACCGATGATACCAGCCGCCAACACCAAGCTTGATCCACCAGTAGGCGCGGCCAATGCAATGCCAACTATCCCGGCAAGCACACCAAAAGCACCAAACAAGATCTTGCTGATATTCAGGTGGCCACTTGGATCGGTGAAGTTAATAGGATCATTGTGACAATACACATAAGCGTTATGCACACCCTCATTAAAAGGCGCCAAACTGTCGGGGGCATTGAAGCGCATCAGCTTAGGCTGGTAGACGCGATAGCCTTGACCTAAGTGATAACCTTGCAACACGGGGTCTAGCCACTCACCATTGAAGCCAATGTCTGAGTGAGAGATTGCCATCGACTGCGCCATCGCTAAACGAACTGAAGTCGGTAGCAAGGATATGCCACCAGCCACTGCAGCAGTTTGACCAATTTTAATCAGAAACTGACGGCGATTAAGTGGGGTAATAAATACCGAGTCTTTATTCTTCATTTGCATTCCCCGCTTGCTCACGTTGTCCATATGGAGAGTAACGGTACGTTGAGCCCGTTTTTCCTGAAGTATTAGAGGCAACGACAGACCCATTTTGATCGGTCGCTAACAGGTTTGTATCCGAACCTGACTCTGACCATATTGGGACCCCTTCGTGATAGATATACTGAGTCAGTGTGCCATTTTCCTCTATTGCTGAGAGGTCACCCCATAGATAGCTAAATTGGCGAGATTCAGATGGCGACTGCTGAGCCGAAAGTCGGTCATTACTGTCATAGTGGTAAATCCATTCAGTATTGTCGGCAAACACGCGTTGTAGGCGGTCGAAGTTGTCATACTCGAGCACGCGACCATCCGCATCTTGAGTCATGTTGCCATTCAAGTCGTACTCGATTGATACTCGGCTATCCAGTTGTGGATGAGAGTGAGTAATACTGGTCAACCGACAAGGATCATCCGACTCATAAAAATAACGAGCGAAATCTTCAGATTCAGCCGTCAATGTACGCTGAGTCAACATGTTACCCAACTCGTCGTAGCTCCACTCAATTGAAGTCATTGGCTGTCCCCAATCACTCAAAGGTCCCGCCCCAAAGAATTCAACCTTAGTAAGCTGAGCAAGCTCATCATAGGTATAGCTTTCTGTCAGGTTGCCTAATGTCGCACAGTCTTTGGTACGAGATTCGAGCATACCTAGCGCGTTGTATTCTTGTGATTGCTCAAAGATATAATGGTTGTTCAAGGCAACAGCTCGATTCACTTCACGGCTGTACTCATCCCAATCAAGCTCCGTAATTTGGGTTTGATTACCAGACACTAAAGTCTCGACGATCACCCGATCAAACTCATCATAATCGTAATATACCGTTGTCGAATTGCAGCTCAGCTTCACCAAACGCCCGAGCTCATCATAGCCGTACTGTCGAGTATCCGTGTCGCTATCAACGGCAGCGATAACCCCGCCATCTGAATAACTGTAATAACGAATCTGTCCATCATTTACCTCAACTTCAGGCAACCCCTTCGACGAATAGGTAATGGTGCTTTGATTGCCTTCACTATCTTGACTCCCGGTTTGCAAGCCGGATATTGGGTCATGACTATAGTTAGCAACCTGCCCATCAGACGACTTGGCACTCAACACACCCAATTGACTATCGCGAGTAAACTTACGTACTGGCGCTGACAAGCTAGTTTCAGTTTCAGGAATATTACTGCTGTCTGAGTAGGACCAACTCAGCGCCGCTTGAGTACTCGCACCGCGTCGTAGTGATCGCTGACGCCCTAAGCCATCAATGTCACGTTGTCCCACCGTTGTCCCACCAATCTTCAGGTCTACAACCTGTGACTGATCGGTATGCTCAGCGTAGGTGATGTTGTGATCGACACCGTTCGCTTGAGTCATGCGAATCACGCGATCAAATCGGTCGTAATGGTAGTGCTTAGATTGAGCAAGCGGGTTGGTTTCTTTGATCAGCCTCCCCCACGAATCATACTCATAATCCCAGCTATGAATCCCCTGCTCTTTTTTGTCTTCAAGACCCCAAGTGTTCAGAGAGCTCACCGTCATGGTTAAGCCTTCAATGCCCTGAGTTTTCTTACGCGATGCAAGGTTGTTAAATTCAACGCGACGCTTTCCGTTAGCAAGCAACGTAGATTTAACCTGCCCCCAATCATCGTATTCATAGCTCTCGGTTAACACTACAGGCGCCGATCTGGAGTTTCGATCGGGCAGCACATCATAGGTACTCTTGCTTTGCAGCCTGCCAAACGCATCATACATTTTTGTCCATACGACGGAGTTGCCAACCTTGGCTTCTAATTCTCGCCCTTGACCATCCCAGCTCTGCTCACACAAGTTACCTTTGCAATCAGTTAACAGCAGAGTTTGTCGGCTCAAACCAGTATCAACAATATAT
>NZ_MCYD01000612.1:0-10308 GCF_002876325.1 Vibrio sp. 10N.261.52.A1 | reverse complement strand
CTAAGCGGAGAAGAGCCTCTAAATTAATGAAATCATCGACATTGAAACCTCTATAGTTTCTCTGAAATAGTTTAAATATCGGGGTATCACCGTTACTGGCCATACTCTCTTGCCATTGATTCAAAACATTTGAACTTTTAAGGAATTCTTCATACTTAATACATTCATTAGGTTTTTTGTGGGTACTAGGGTCAATGTGATATCCATAAAGCCCTGAAAACATGTCTAAACAACTTTCCAGACTACCGTCCCAACCAAGTAGCTCAACATCAAATTTATCTATGAGTACCCCCTCCATCGAAAAATATAAAGCACTTAAAAGTCACCTTGTTCACTAAACTCAACCAATCGAATAAGCTGGCGACTAGGTAAACTAGTTTGCCATTCGAGTAACTACTTCCTTATATATATGTCCATATCCCTCTGAACCGCGTCTCAGTAAGTAACTAAAATCTACCGGTCTTGTATCATAAACTTCGAATGTGTCATGAAAAGCGCTATCACGACCAACAAATACTTTCTCCAAACAATCGTCAAACTGATCAGCAGTGATGTCGACAACAATAGTTTCATTCACCGTTAACCAAACATGGTTATTTTCACTGTACTCGCATTCCGGAGATGGACGTTTGCCGACTGACTGTACAACGTTAACAGCATATTTTTCTCTCAAATAGAGTCCCAAAATTACACTAGATACCTCACACGAACCTGAAGGAAACCTTTGAAGCTCAACATCAACATAGGTTGACTCTGAAACGACCTTCTTAATCACTTTCCGGACCAGGGTAGCCACTGTTTTTAGTTCTGATACTTGCACTTAATCTCCTTATCAATCATTAGCTAATTCCTTATATTGGGAATTTTTCGCGATTGAATTTCGTCTATGTTGCGGTCATCAAATATAAAACTCAACCAATATCAATCTATGATGTGTGTCGAAAGATAATATATTTGAAGAGCTCAAGAACTATCACTATCATAATTGCCATTCTTTATAATATTTTCAGTTAGTTAGAAAAGGAGCTGGTGAATGAGAAGCGTTGTTAGTGATGATAAAATCACGGATTTTAGGGAGTTAGTGAACTCAAACTCTAGCTTTGTGTATCAAATCTACAAAGATAAAGGCGGTAAGAACCTTTTTAACCTCGTTTGCTCTGCTATGGATTGGATCACTGTTTCTGTTAGGCACTTAGAAAATGCACCTGAGTTTGACAAGAATATAGATAGTAGATGTATGCAGGTCTACTCTCTGATCTCTTCAATAGACCTCATTTTCGAGTCAATCAAACAACTCCATCGAGTGTTTATGAATGACAATAAAGATCCGTTTCATGGTGAACAGAAATGCTTCAAAGCTCGCCTCTTCCCTAATGAAGATGACAATACTTACTTTAAAACTATCAGGGCGTGTTTCGGTGCTCACCCAGTAAATCTTAATCAAGAGAATTCAAAGCGATTCGCAAGTTGGCCATTTACAAGCAGTTTCAACACTGGCGACCTGAGTGTACATTTGTACAGTCGAGATGTGGGCAAAGAAGACTTAACGTTAAACCTGAATATCAATGAGCTGTTCGAATTTCTCAAGATACGATATGAGTACCTAGATGTTATCGCTGATAGGATTGAAACTCTGTTTGTTGAGTACCAACACAAACTTTCAAAAGAAAAAATTGAGACTAAACCTGACCCTTTAGAACAACTCTATGTTCTTCGCACTGAGTCAGAAAAAAGATTAGATAACGAATACTATAATGGAGAGATTGATGACCTCATTATGATTTTTGAAGCGGAAGTAACTGACGCTGACCTTGTACCATTAGCTGATAAGTATAAAGAATCCCTCCTACCTTTGATTGAAGAGATTAAGACGAATCTACAAGAAATGAACATCGTTGACCTAGCAACCAATAGTGTACTGAGATTAAGATCTGACCTTAATAAAGAATTACGATACGAACTCGGAAAGTTCTACACTTGGGTTCACAGTGGTAGGTATGATCCGCTACTCGAATACTATTTTGAAAGGTTCGACGCTTCTACTGATGGTAAGTTCAAGTTCACCAAAACTGATGACATCAAACTTGCGTTTCTTAAAACAAAACTTATGCTCACTGAAAGGTCTGAATAAGTTGGCTTTGCCCGTTTCTTTAGCTGCTCAATACTTTTGAATATCAAAGTTACCTCAACATTACTGTTTCAACTTTGGACTGTATCTCATAAAGGGGCAAAGCCTTCTCATAACACTGCTAAACCAAAATGGGAAACTCGATCATGCCACTTGAAAGGGAAAATCAAGCATACAAGGTTAATGCTTTAACTGCACTCAAACTTACTATCATAAATACCCCCTAGTGTATCGTCGGTTGAGTGTTAGGCAGCGAGTTCAGGTTGTGTTCAATTTGTTCAGCATCCGACATCTTACTGGCGATGTAGTGTTGGGTCCCCTCTTGTCGTGTTATCGGATCGATATTGATGATTTTGAGGTTGCCTGGAATGATGGCAGTACCAAATTTGGTAGATAGGTATTCGAGCTTATGAAAGATTTGAATCACTGCGGCTGCACAGTTGAGGGGCTTAACCTCTTCGAGATAATAAGTGTAGTGATCGAGAGGATTGCTACGTTCTGTATGCTTTTCACAATATGCCTGCATGAGCTCCATAGTTAACGCACCAGTACCGCAAAATGGTTCATAGACCTCGTTATCATTGAGCCCCATCATTTGCTCTAAAAAATCGTCATCTTGATGATTGTTGATTCGTTTCGTCTTTGTATTCACACCTAACTCAATCAGAATGTCCCCGATTGGATCACTGTACCCATTAAGCATTGCATTGCTTAACAACTGTGCAAGCTCTACCACCCCATCTTGTACTGATTCTTTAGAATCTAACCTTGTAGTCACTTTGTGCTGATTAGTATGCGCAAAGGCCCAATAGAAGACAAAATCAGAGAAGGATTTGGAATGGCTGTCATCAAGGTTCCAACTGGTGATGATATTCAGTGCTTGGTTGATCGTGTCCTGTTTATTCATGTGCGCTAACCCATTTAAGTTCTTGATAGTCGGTTAAAACGGTTATGCAACATACGAATGCGGATTTAGGAAGTATTTCAAAGAAATTGAAATTTAGGGTGAAGCGAGATGGCTGGAAGTGTCAAAGCGGATGGAAATGGTGGATGAAAAGCCACCCGATCGGGTGACTTTTCATCTTAACTACAAGGTATGCAGCTACTTATTCAGGTAACGTGTCGAGAAACACATTTTACCTCCTAAGTCTTTTAAGCGGCCATCGAGTTCTTGACGACGCTTTTTTTCAGCTTCACAACTTTTGCAGGTTCCCATCTCACGCTGGCCATGTTTAGTGGTGCGCTTGACGTGCCAAAATTCTTTAGTGAGCGGAAAAAAGTGATTGCATAAGGTACATCGTTTTTCAATACCAATGGCAGTCAATTTCATTTTCCCTAGCTGAGAGTTTTTACGCAAAATGTTGTCAGTAATTGCAAAATGGCAGGTGTCTAGTGACATCGCGATATTGGCAATTGGTACTTCAAACTTTTTGGCAATTTCATTTATCGGCATATCTTCTTTGGATAACGCTTTAATTAAGATATGGTCGGTATCATCTAAATAGGTTGATTCCACGATAGATTCCTCCAATTTTGAGGGATCTATCCCTATGAGGGAAGATCCCTCACGGGTAGTGGTGGGTTGTATCAAGGTTTGGGGTTAAATGAAGTAACCTTGATATGGACAGCTCTCAGAAGCAGGGTAATCACTGTATTGCTTACCTTTTCTGAAACTGAATTTTAATGGGTATTTAACTGGTGCTAATTGCAGGTCAGTTCTCAAATGCGATGGGAGATCGTTTGGTCTAATTTCCTCGCCGTTCACGATAATGAAATCGGAAAAAGCTTGGAATTGGGTAAACTCGCGGTCAAGCAGTGCAGGGTTCACCTGTCTTAGCACATCCAACTCATTCTCTTTAATGAATAGATGGTTATCATATTCAAAAGAGTCCAAGCCAAAGGCCAATTTTATCCCCAGAGTTCGGAGCTCATCGTCGTCGTATGAGTTCGTGACTGTCGTTGGCAAATTATGTTTCGCTAACCATGTATAAGCATCAACACCTCCGAAAACACCATAACCTTCATAAGCCGGTTCATATATTGGGTCTTCGTTGTTTGGTTGGAGCATGTACACTGGACGACACTTCTCAGTACACGTATTAAAGATTGACTGTTTTGTGTCAGCGGTTTTGAAAGAAAAAAAGCCCATAATGTGTTCCTCTGCATAATCTGGTTAACCTATGAGGCACACAACTCCCCTACGGGACGTATGCCCCAAAGGGAGTAAAAGGAAGATTCCTTTAAGATTGGTTACTTCGTTAAGAAGTCAGCAATAATGCTCATGGCATCTTGCGTATTTTTGATGACTGCTGCGGCGCTAGTGTCTCCGTGGTCCGAAGCGTCATACCAAATATCAGCAACAGCGCCATCTTGAAGAGCTTCAACCTCAGTTTTAGGCACAGTGCCGAGAAATGATTTCAAGATGTATAACGCTGAACTGTGCAATGTATCTGCACGGTCAGAAATCATCTTTTCAACCAACTCTGCGCTGATGTCTTCAACGGCTTCACACTTATTGTCTTCAATGAATTCGAGCAACTTGGCTTTATCATCGAGCAATTCAGAATCAATAACTTCACTAAGGTACGCGCCAGCGGCCTCAAGATAGAAGTATTTTGATGCTGTTAAGTTGTCTAGAAACTCCAAAACAGATCGAGGGGCTTCAACATCTTGCGATGTAGGTGTTAGTTCATTCATGGTATACCTCTTGAAATGAGGGGACCGCCCTAATGGGTATCGGACCCACAGGGGGTTAAGCTATAAATAGCTTCGCAATTAAGTCAGCTAAACTGATTATCCCTAAAAGAAATCCAATCAAACCTAAACGAAAGGAAAGCTTTACATTGAGATCTGGGAACGTCCAAAACCATCTTGTAATGTCCCACCAGTCAGCTGTATTCACAGACAAACGAACGTCTTTATTAAAGGTCACACCAAGTTCATTTACACCATCGTAATCGATAGCAATATATTCCTTGTTCAGCCCTTTAATCTTGCCGCCATTACCCATGCAATATCGGATTATCCATTGACCATTCTCTTTGTTGGTGATTCGAATTGCCGTTCGTCTTTTTAGCTTTAAGCTTCCAAAACCAACACGACTGTTTTCGAATCGAACAATTGAATGAGACAGGCCAGAGTCTTCATCAGGCAAACGTAGAACACGTTGAGCAATCATAAAGCTGTGACCATCGTGTATTCGACGACATGGACGTTGAATATCTAAAGTTTTGCGATTCATCAGTTTGCCTCCGTCAGTTCAATCGAACGCTGAATACAAAGAGACATAAACGCAGCCATGACTGGATGATTTAGATCTTCGAACCAACGTTGCCATGACTTCCAGCTAGAGTTTTCATCTAAGCTACATTCCGCAAGAGCAGAAGAATGCACACAAGCATGGCTCAGTAATTGAGTGACTTTGCGTACCAGTGTTTCTTGATATCGAATACCCGTCACATCGAAAGGAAGTTTGCACGAAAGCTGTTCGGCTTCTTCGGTTTCAATCGGAAAGATATCGTCATTTTTTATCAAGAACGCTTGATGACTTGCTTC
The DNA here is from genome assembly GCF_002876325.1 of Vibrio sp. 10N.261.52.A1. NCBI lineage: Bacteria > Pseudomonadati > Pseudomonadota > Gammaproteobacteria > Vibrionales > Vibrionaceae > Vibrio > Vibrio sp. 10N.261.52.A1. The sequence continues at coordinate 4,625 of NZ_MCYD01000612.1, read as the reverse complement.
AAAACAAAATGTCACGAAGTGTGGATTCACGCCTTTTCCAATTGGAAACAAGACACTGCCACAAGGCTTTACAACCCAGAGAAATTGGGTGGTTGGGTTATCACGGCGAGTACGATTCAAGCTACGCGCATCAGCTTCAATATCATCAATCGCAACGATTGGTAATCCGAAGGGTTTTGCTGCAGTTAAAAGCATATCTGAAGTGATCATATTCAGTTCCTCCAAGAACTATTAAGGTTTTGAAGGGACAACTTCCCACAGGGAAGAAAGTCCCTGCTAATGGGTAAGGTGTAAGGGGTTGAGCTATATAGCTCTTTGCTTGACTAGACCTAGACTCGGGCTAGTCGTGCTGAATGCACATTTGCCAAAAAAACGAATCGATAGTTCTTGAAACAGGTACATTTCAAACATCGACTCAGGGCTAAATGAGCAATATAACTTGCGAGTACCAAACCAACTTCTTTCCATGATGTCAGCACCAAAGCTGGATACAATCGATTCAAACTGCTTAAGTTTGTACTGATCTTCCCAGGTTGTAGGTTTGACGATCCAAAAAGACATGGAATGACAATAAGGCATAGCCTCATAACTCACTGCTTGCTTGAATGCCAATCGTAATGATTTAAGCCAGCCTTCAGGGGTTGCCCATCGACCATTAGGCTTTAAATCGCCACTTTCAACACTTCGGCACCATTCACATCCGTATTTTTGGAATAGTGAATACTCAGTGTCGACACCGCAATACATCCAATCTCGGGTGCGCTTTCCTGACTCTGTATCAACACAATTGGACGGACCAATTAAGAGTTGAAGCATGTACAAGTTATCCGTTGAGATGATCTTGAACCGTCTGAAAAGTTCGGCATCGATATCGTAATCGCTCATAGTTGAACAATTGATATTGAAATGTTTGAGTAGGAAATCTTTCTTTTGTTGACTTACTACATCTGCAGGACAGAACGTAGCAAATTTCTCATAGATGATTTCATATGACATAAGGGTTTCCTCCATAGGAATTGGGGATACAAGTTCAATGTCTTTGATTGACGTTGAGTTTGTTGGGGTTATGGGTAATTAAGGTAGTTCGATGTCAATGTCTGATTGCGAATCAACGCAACAAACAAGTATTTCACCGTCTTGCTTATATCCAATAGGGTCATTTAAGTAAGTAGGAGTGCCAGTAGCTTTGAGACGACAAGCGCCACAGTAACCATTTCGGCATTCAGAATTTACTTTGTATCCAGCTCTTTCTAGTGCGACAAGCGCCGTACAAGAATCAGTTGGAATGGGTGTGTTGTTAACTCGCATAATAAACCTCGAATAAATCTCCAGCAGGCATGCAAATACCAAGAGAACGACCGTTGTCCCATTGCATATGCAATGTTCCCATGTCGTCGATACGCTTGATTTGACCAAGTTCTCCTGCATCAATTGGGTCAATATCGTTCATGTGAATCATCTTGATGACGTCACCAGGTTTAAGCGATTGCTTGATTGTTTCAGTAGTCGGGACAAATAAAGTCTCAGCCAGAAACCAGCAATCTGTAGCGAAGTTATCGTGGTATTTAGAATCTAAAAGAAATGGCACATCTAATAATCCATTTGATGTAGTTCGGAAATGTTCACGGCCAGTAAGCTCAAGAGAGGCGTTAATCCAAAGAACAGCGCATTGCGCGATTTGTAGGTCCAACGGGTTATCGTTACAGATATAGCGGGTCATAGAAGACGTATAGTTTGCTAAAGCTGCATCAATGATAGAGTTGCGCATGGTAATTCCTCCAAGGAATAAAGGAACAAACGCAACCTATGATAATAGGGTACGAACTGTTCCCTATGGGTAGGTTTTTGTGACTTGGGTATTAAAGTCAATGGGGACATGTCATAAGACAAGAGGATATTGCAACAGCATCCTAACTGGATGAGGAATAATCACTTTAATAAAGTGATAAATTTCTCGGGTAAATCAATTACAGTTAACATGAATTTCATCGTACTTTTGGCAATTACTGGCGGTATTTTCCGTGTTTACGAAGTACTTGTGTTCTAGTGAACTAATGGCTGAGTAGTAACCTTAAGGTTGATTTTCGTTTTACTGTGCCATCCTTAATTGGCACAACGGCTTTCACTTGCAATAAGCTCCACCCTAACCGCTCTGACTCTTCAAGGACGATGCATTCATAGGAAGCCTCAACTTCACTCAGTGCATTGGCCATATCAGAGAACTTTAGCTCGGACAGCCCTTCAATGTTTTTACCATCAACCGTGTACCAAGACCCAGTGACCATAAGGTTCTCCTTCAGTGATTTTATTTATATCGTTATACAGCAACCGTGCATTGTCTTGAGCTTTTTGCGTTTAGACCAATCCTTGAGCGACCTAAAAGCAAAAAGCCTCCCCGAAGGAAGGCTAATGCGTATTTAAGCAACATCGTTAAATTCTCTATCGAGAAAACCAACCGGTGTCAGCTTGTTTTTGGCTAAGTATCCGATGAAATTCTGATATCCAGAATCACACCATTCATCAAGCCAATCTTGTGATTTTGCCAATTCCTTGATGGGACTCGGTGGAGATGCAATGGTCACTTTGCAGTGATTCATATTTTTCTCTACACGTTCCTTCAAAGAGATGGCAGCTCTGTCGCCTTCCGGCATGTCTTTTCCTTGTGTAAGGCGATCTTTGTCTTTAAAAATAACCAAATCGGTTACTTCGAAAGGAATATCGATCAGCTCCATCAAGGTAGAAGAGATACCTGACCAAACAGGAATACTCTCAGCATGCTGGCAAGCCAAACAGGTTTCAGGACCTTCTCCAACACCTAACACAATTCGTGTATTGCCCATTTCATCTTTGCAGATTAAAGGCATACCAAACTGTATTGATGCACCGCGAGGATCCTCTATTGGTGACATTTGCATCTTAGGGTTATCAAGCAACGGTGATTTATCCGAGCCATCGTCATTCAAAAAAATTCGATGAAAAGCAATCGCCTCACCTTTCAAATTCTGAATGTATAAAACAATGCCTGGTAAATACACTTCGTTGCTTTGTGAGTCCCACATTTTAAGTTGTGAGTGAAACCCAACGTTGCAAGGTATTTGAATGTCACCTAATCCGCGAGATATTAGATAGTTCATACCTATTTCAGATTCAGTGACAGCAAATGCCTCATGTTCAACCTTTTGCAAAATCCATAGGCGTTTGCTTATATCTGCAGGACTAAGAACAGCTTTCTCTTCTTTTTGAGCGGCTACGGCTTTCACTTCTCGTTGAGAAATGTTGTCTGTAGACTCACCCAAAATATCTAAGATAATGTCCATCGCCTTCGATTTATTACAATTTTCAAGCCAAGCGACCATATCAATACCATCACCAATACGACCCTTACCATTGTAATAACCGCCACCAGACTCGTTCCAATCTTTGTACAAGCGAAAGACAGTTTTGCCTTTGCCAGTGAATGGATCTGGTACAGCTTTAGAAACACCATTTGAAGACTTTCGCATCGCCTCAGTTAGTTCACCGTAACATTTGAACACTGAGGACCAGCCACCATGACGCATCACTAACGCATGTACATCTTGGATTTTTGATCTTCTGTAATTGCTCATTTTGACCTCCTAAAAGGGACGCTCCGAAGAGCGTCACTGTTACGTTTAACTAATTTCAATCGATGACAACAAGTTCTGTTGAATCATGTCATCCAACACAGCGGGAAGGTCATCAGCATCACGTATCACTTGATAATTTGGAATGCCTCCGTACCTTGATTCGCAAATATTGATTGACGCAACATCAATCCCTTCGGCCTTACATTGCTCTACCTGACTTTCGACAGCATGTGTATCAGCTGGACACCCATCAGTAACAACAAGTAATTGCTTTCTGCTTGCCATATCGAGCTTTGTAAACTCTTGACGAGCAGCTAAGACAGCCTTATTGGTTTCAGTACCATCAGAAGATTCAGCACCGATTCGCGGATAGCATTGCATCAATGGTTCATTGAATGACTTTCCAACATAAGCCCTCGTGTTGAAATACAAGACTGATACTGGTACATCCAACTCTTCAAGTGCAGCTGCAACCGATAAGGCGGCTTTCTGGGCAATGTCCAATCGACAGAAGCCAGTTCGATCTCCAGACTCATTTGTAACAGGCACACCCATTGAGCCAGAAATATCAATCGCAATAACGAATGAAGATTTATGAGTCTCAACGATATCCTCTGTATAGAAGATTCGACTGTTACCAGCAGGTACACCCGCAAGTAAATCACAATCAAAATCACTACCAGATTCATCGTACATGATGGGTACAGACTCTTTAGCCCACATCTGCGATTCGATAATACGTTTAATCGCACGAGCACCAGAGTTGATACTGCTTTGGATTGGCACTGATAACATTCGCGCATTTAAATCTGGCGTGACGTTATAGTTACAAATGTCTTCATAGGATGCCGGATTCACTGAAGCATGTTTATTGATCGCTTGATCGATAAGCTCATGAAGATCGGCCAATGCTTCACCCAAGCGCTGAAAATCTTCATCACTGAGTGGGTTACGAGTTGATGAGCCTTGAGAAGCGCCCTGACCAGCTGAACTGGGGTTCTGACCATCTGAATCATC
>NZ_MCYD01000611.1:1308-5967 GCF_002876325.1 Vibrio sp. 10N.261.52.A1 | reverse complement strand
GTACACCACCGCCCGGCAGCATGTAGTTAAAGGTTTCACGCGCAATCGTCAGGCCAGCAACCGCAGAAGCGGAAATGAACCAACCCGATAGCGTTAACAAGCCAATAGAAGCTGACAGAGTAGCAAAAGCCAATAGCATGCCTAGCGATAGGCCAAACCAATGCTTTTTATAGAGTTTCAGGTAAGGCAGTAAATCACGCATCTAAATTACCCTTGTTGTCTTGTTGAGCTAAGTTCGCTTTTAGCATCTCTTCGAATAAACCACCCGCAGTCGAAAGCTGAGAGTAATGACCCTGTTCCACAAGACCACCATCGCGCATAACCATAATGTTATCGACCGATTGAAGAGGAGCCAGTTGGTGCGTCACAAGCAGGGCAGTGCGACTTTCAATGTTGCTGTTGATGCCTTTCATCACTAGCTGCTCACTACGAGTATCTAGGCTAGCAGTAGGTTCATCAAGCAACCAGAATTGACCGTCTTGAATCATTGCGCGAGCCAGTGCCAAACGTTGAGATTGACCAACAGATAGGCCGCCAGAACGATCAGAAATCATGTAGTCCAAGCCGTGCTCATTAACGAACTCACTAGCGAAAGATTGGTCTAGTGCGTTTTGAACCGTTTGGTCTGTGATATCTTGCTTACCTAGGGTGACGTTGTCACGAATACTGCCGTGCAGCAACAGTGGGTTTTGACCAACCCAGCTAATGGTCTTACGCCAAGATGCCAAGTCTAAATCACGCAGTTCAATACCATTGATTTTCAAGCTTCCTTCATAAGGCATGAAACCAAGAATGGCATTAATCAAACTTGTCTTACCCGCACCACTTGGGCCAACTAATGCCGTTGACTGGCGAGTATTCAGTGCGAACGAGATCGGGCCTACCAGTTGAACACCTTCAGGGCTCAATACTTTCAAATCTTGAGCTTCAATATTGATTCCTTGAGCTGGGTCCAGTTGAGTGTCACCTGATTTAACCTTAGTGATGTCGGTTTTTAGGAACTCAACAATACTCTCGGCTGCGCCTACCGCTTGTTGTTTAGCGTGGTAGAAAGTACCTAAGTCACGCAGAGGTTGGTAAAACTCTGGCGCCAAGATAAGGATAAACAGACCTGCGAATAGCGTAATGCCAACACCGTAGTGACCAAAGTTAAGCTCGCCGATGTAAGTAAAACCAAAGTAAACCGCCGTCATCGCAATCGAGATAGACGTGAAGAACTCAAGCACTGCAGACGACAAGAAAGCGATCTTCAATACATCCATTGTGCGCGTTCTGAACACCTCAGATGCACCTTTCAACACTTCTGTTTCAGAGCTAGTGCGGTCGAAAAGACGAATGGTTGTCATGGACTGCAAACGATCGTAAAAGTGACCTGAAAGACGCTGAAGCGCTTTGAAGTTTTTACGGTTTGCGTCTGCGGCTTTCATACCCACCAATGCCATGAACATCGGTACCAGTGGCGCAGTCAGCAAGAAGATAAGGCCGGCTGCCCAGTTTACTGGGAATACCACAACCAAAATAATGAATGGAATCAGTACCGACAAAGACATCTGTGGCAAGTAACGTGAGAAGAAGTCTTGCATGTCTTCAACTTGTTCTAGCAACAGCGTTGCCCACGTACCGGCTGGCTTACCTTTGATGTAAGCAGGGCCCAGTTCGCGTAGCTTGTCTAGAATGAGCTGCCTAATGTAGACACGGATCTGTTCACCACAGCGATAACCTGCGATTTCACGACCCCATGTACAGCCCGCACGACCAACGACCGAGAGTGCCAAGCCAGCAAAATGACCAACCAGTTCAGATTTATCGACATTCTCGATGATCAACTGGTGAAGAATAGAGGCGAGAAGCGCTGCTTGAGCAATTAAAAACACACTTGAAAGTACGCCAAGGCTAATCGCAATCATAAGCCAGCGTTTTGCTAACTTACTTTGTTGCTTAAGCCACTTATTCAAGCTGCGTTGTTTTTTCTTATCCATTATGAAGGCTTAATGATAATTATTATTCGTTGAGGGCGGCTAGTATACAAAAGAAAGCCCAGTGGATATACCACTGGGCTTTAGGGATTTACAACAAAATGTGATGACGCCCTGCATCTACTAAGGCGAGAGCATCGATAATCAAATCTGCAATCTCAGATTTACTTATCGTTAAGGCCATCTAGGAAGCGTTCAGCATCCAGAGCAGCCATACAACCTGTACCAGCAGAAGTGATCGCTTGGCGGTAGTTGTGGTCCATAACATCACCCGCAGCGAACACGCCTGGGATGCTTGTTTGTGTCGCGTTACCTTCAAGACCAGACTGAACGATGATGTAGTCATCTTTCATATCTACTTGGCCTTTGAAGATTTCAGTGTTCGGCTGGTGACCGATAGCGATGAACGCGCCCATTACGTCGATATCTTCTGTCTTGTCAGACTGAGTATCTTTAATGCGAACGCCTGTTACGCCCATATCGTCGCCAAGAACTTCGTCTAGCGTGCGGTCAGTGTGAAGAACAATGTTGCCGTTCTCTACTTTGTCCATTAAACGCTTAACAAGAATCTTTTCAGCGCGGAACGTGTCACGACGGTGAATCAGGTGAACTTCAGACGCGATGTTAGATAGGTAAAGAGCTTCTTCAACTGCTGTGTTACCACCACCAACAACCGCTACTTTCTGGTTGCGGTAGAAGAAACCGTCACACGTTGCACAAGCAGACACGCCGCGGCCTTTGAATGCTTCTTCAGACTCTAAACCTAGGTACTTAGCTGATGCACCTGTCGAGATGATCAACGCATCACACGTGTACTCGCCAGAATCGCCTTTAAGACGGAAAGGGCGGTTTGATAGGTCGACTTCGTTAATGTGGTCGAAAAGGATCTCTGTTTCAAAGCGCTCTGCGTGCTCTTTCATGCGATCCATCAGTGCTGGGCCTGTTAAACCTTCAGCATCCCCCGGCCAGTTTTCCACTTCAGTTGTGGTTGTAAGCTGACCACCTTGCTGCATACCAGTAACCAGAACTGGGTTTAGGTTTGCACGAGCAGCGTAAACTGCAGCTGTATAGCCAGCAGGGCCAGAACCAAGAATCAATAAATTACAGTGCTTTACGTCGCTCATGAGGACTCCGAAATTGAATTTGTTTTAATTTATAATCGCTTAGGATTGTATGGAAAATATGGAGGCAATAAAAGGTTAAACAAGGGCTGAAGTGTAATTAATCGTTATAGTTTAGAACTTAATCGAGACAAACGTTTTCGTGGCTAAAGCGATGTTGCAAATGTACCCACCATGAATTATTGTAAACTAGTTTACCAAGATGCAATCAACTAGGATGAGAAAAGTGATTTTTGAAGAACGTATTTGTATTGAAGCATCACCTCAAGACATATATTCGCTATATGTCGATGTAGAAAACTGGAATCAATGGGATAAAGAAGTGGTCTACTCTCGTCTACTGGGGGCATTCGAGGTTGGTGTGAAAGGCGTTATAAAGCCGACTAATGGGCCTAAATCAAAGATAGTCATTACGGATGCTACACCAAATAAGAGCTTTACTGTCATGAGCAAACTGCCATTCTGCCTTCTATCATTTGAGCACCAGTTACAGGCTAAAGGAGAAATAACGGAGGTAACTCATAGGGTTAAGTTTTCGGGGTTAACCAGTTTTTTGTTTGGGAAAGTCGTAGGAAAGAAAATTTATGATGGACTACCGTCTACTCTTGAAGGATTAAAAAAAAGGGCAGAGAACAATGTTTAAGCATGAACTTCCATCGGACAGCGTAGGACTACAGCTCTGGGTTGCTTATAATAAATGGCATTCAGAGGTAATGAAACTCCTTAAGCCGTTAAACATCAACCATACTCAGTTCGTTATACTCGCTTCGATACTATGGTGTAACAAGAACAAAAACGAAACCACGCAAACAGAAGTAGTCAATATTACAGGCTTGGATAAGATGACATTATCAAAGTCGATGAAAGCGCTGGTTGCGAATGATCTTATCACCAAAGATAAAGGTGTTAGAGACTCACGAAGCTTTTCTCTGAGACTCACGAAACCTGGGGAAGCTCTAGCAATAAACGCAATAGCGCAGGTGGAAGAGTTAGACCAACTATATTTCGAAAGCTTAAAGGGAGAAAGAGGACGATTTATTTCCCTGTTAGCAGGCCTTAAGAGCCCTTGAATTAAAACTCACTATTGGACAGAAGCTTGTTAGCAATCTTGCTAAGTTAGCATAATCTTAATTAGTTGAGGTAACACGAAATCGCTTACACTCATGCGTTGTATCACCGGTATCACTGAGTAGTGAGAATCTAAAAAGGAATGTTCTATTTTCATAACGGCCCCTAAATTATCTAATGACATGATCCTTCATGTTAATACGCCTGCTAACGACTTTTTTCCTTCAAACATACCTATGCGCTCTTTTAACTGAAGAACTTTACTGCCACCCCAAAGGAGCTTATTACCATGTTTTCAATATTCCAACCTGGTGACAAGAACTCCTCATAGTGGCTCTGTTTCCTAATTCGAGTTCAGGTATAAACTCGCCTAATATGGAGAATTGTTAGGCGATTACTATCGCTTTAGGCATACCTAGAACAGTGAGCTTGTTTAACGCTTTGATCATGGCGTAAGTTTCGCCAACTGGGGCGTTGTAATTTCTTAAACTTAA
>NZ_MCYD01000611.1:0-553 GCF_002876325.1 Vibrio sp. 10N.261.52.A1 | reverse complement strand
GTAATTTCTTAAACTTAATGTCCCTCCGAGCAGTTTCTTCACACGGAACATCGACGTTTCTGAGAGTGAGTGTTTATGATAGCCATCCCTCATTTTCCAATACTTATTGGAACCGTATAGCTTCTAACAACTGACCGCTAGATTGCGAGGATGGCTGCGTTCCCAGAAGGCAGATCCTTCCCACGGGAGGATTAGTGGGACTGATCGTTTGATACGAATAGCTTCATAGCATGACCTTGTTTCGTAAGCTCCATCGCCAGATATCTCATTGTTTCTTTGGTGGGTCTTTTTGAGTAAGTTAGGTAGCACCTCACCGTCGCTCACATTTGATAGAGTCGCCGCTTCCCGTCAGTGCCATGCTTTTTTGCTCGCTTACTAATGTATGGATAATGAGGGTATAACAATGGCAGTTGAGCAAGCTTGAAAACAGAATTCATGAATCCTTGCAGGCCTCTCAACGGCATTGAAAATACCCGTTTGACTATAAAAACCGTCGTAATCACTATGATTAATAATTATTTACAGTGGGAGCTATTTATAATCACAATCAATT
>NZ_MCYD01000610.1:0-4229 GCF_002876325.1 Vibrio sp. 10N.261.52.A1 | reverse complement strand
GTATTGATGTTCATCGTTGGGGCTTAAATGCACTGGAGCATCTCCAAAGAAGGTGGTTTTTAAATTATGTACCCGATGGTTCGGCGTGCAAACCTCGTGATCATATTTTGGGATATGAAGTGCTTTTTTGGCGACTTCTACATCACTTTTATCGATTTTTATCAGTGATTTATTTTCTTTTAACAAGATTGTTAAGAAAGTCGAACTCTTTAGCAAGTGACTTGATATAATTATTTATATAGACTGCGGCTCCCTCTGGATTGAGGGCCAAACGCTAAGTAGCGTATCGCTGATATGGGATATATCGACTTTCGAAATGTTACGTAGACAGGACAGAACATGAAAATATTCATAATGCGCCACGGTGAAGCAGAGCATTTTGCTAACTCGGACGCAGAACGAGCGTTAACTAAGCGCGGTAAAATGGCTTCTCTTGCGGTGGCTCAAGCTGCAAATGAGCAGGGCATTAGCCAGTTTGACAAAGTGCTTGTGAGCCCATACTTGAGGGCGCAAGAAACGTGGTTAGAGATATCTCAGGCGTTTTCTGGAAAGAAAGTGGAAACCTGTGATGACATCACGCCTTATGGAATGTCTGACGATGTGTTTGATTTGACCTTGGCAATGGCTGAAGTAGAAAAGCTAGAGACCATTTTATTTGTTTCTCATTTACCTCTAGTGGGCTATTTAACAGCAGAATTTGCAACCGGTATGGCGCCGCCGATGTTCCCAACATCAGGTTTAGCGTGTATTGAATTCGACCTTGAGACACAAAAAGGTGAGCTGCTGTGGAACATCAACCCATAACTTAGGGTTTGAGAGAACATAGAGCGACAGCCAGAATAGAAAAGGGCACCTCAGTAATTGAGGTGCCCTTTGTTATTTGGTGTGATGTGCTTACGACTCGTTCTATTTCTCTGGGATAGAGAGCAACACTAACAGTGCACCATTGCCGCCAAATTCAAGAGGTGCTTGGTGAAAGGCCATCACATCCGGATGCTGAGCCAGCCACAAAGGCACTTTCTCTTTTAAGATGTGCTTACCGATGCCGTGTTGAACACAGGCACACGCGACACCTTCTTTCACACAATGTGCGATCATAGCGCCAAGCTCGCGTTTGGCTTCTTGCTGCGTCATGCCGTGCATATCCAGATAGACGTCTGGTACATAGACACCACGACGAAGTCGTTTCACTTCATACTTGGAGACATCGTCACGCGCATAGCGTGTTGGACCCTCTTCGCTAAGGTGCGGAATGAACTCATCTGAGAAATAAAACTCGCTGTCACTGGCTTGTCTTGCCGTTCGAGTAATTTCTTTTTGTTTGGCATTTCTTTTTGGCTGCTGGATTATGGTATCCTGTTGCAACTTTTTAACGCCCTTTACTGCATCGCTGAACAGGGCGAAATCGTCATCGAAATCGGTGTCTTTTTTGCTCATCAGGTTATGAATTCTAATTTGAAACGTAATTAGCAGTATTGTAGCGCTTTTCGGAGACAATTTTGGATAAGATTTTTGTAGAAGAAGCGGTATCAGAACTACACACGCTTCAAGATGTGATTCGTTGGACTGTTAGCCGCTTCAATGCAGCGGGCCTATTTTATGGTCACGGCACTGATAATGCGTGGGATGAGGCGGTACAACTTATTTTACCAACTCTTTATCTGCCGATTGATGTTCCTTCACATGTATTGAACTCTCGTCTAACGAGCAGCGAGCGTCTACGCATTGTTGAGCGTGTAATCAAGCGTATCAATGATCGTACACCAACGGCTTACCTAACGAACAAAGCTTGGTTCTGTGGCCTTGAGTTCTTCGTTGATGAGCGTGTTCTTGTGCCTCGTTCTCCAATTGGTGAGCTTATTGAAGCTCAATTCCAACCTTGGTTAACTGAAGAGCCGACTCGCATCATGGACCTTTGTACGGGCAGTGGCTGTATTGCTATCGCTTGTGCACACGCATTCCCTGAAGCAGAAGTTGACGCAATTGACATCTCTACTGATGCATTGCAAGTTGCAGAGCAGAACGTTCAAGATCACGGCATGGAGCAACAAGTGTTCCCAATCCGTTCTGATCTGTTCCGTGATCTGCCAAAAGAGAAATACAACCTGATCGTATCTAACCCACCATACGTGGATGAGGAAGATATGAACAGCCTGCCAGATGAGTTCACTCACGAGCCAGAACTTGGTCTAGCTGCGGGTACTGACGGCCTGAAACTGGTTCGCCGTATCCTAGCTAACGCGCCAGACTACCTAACTGATGACGGTATTCTTATCTGTGAAGTAGGTAACTCAATGGTTCATATGATGGATCAGTACCCAGAGATTCCATTCACTTGGATTGAATTCTCTAATGGTGGTCACGGTGTATTCATGATCACTCGTGAGCAGCTTGTTGCTTGCGCTGATGAGTTCTCTATCTACAAAGACTAGTTGGTAGCTATTAGGCGAATGATCCGGTCATCGGGCTGTAAGCTTAGAACCTGAAATCTAGTAAGACGTTCGATTTGAAACGTTTTGTTTAAACGCTATGCATTGCTGCATGGCGTTTTTTATTGCCTAGATTAAAGATGTTTGTATTCATATCGAAGACGTTAAGTGCAATATTTAGTTGATTAATATGAGGGCTTATTACATATTGGTGTTTAATATTTAGTCGTTTTAGTGAGTTAAGGAGAATTCACGATGAGCTTTGATACATGGATCTACTATCTGTTAGCCGTGCTGATTTTGACGGCATCCCCAGGCCCAAGTTCTTTATTGTGCATGACCAAAGGTGTGCAATCGGGCTTCAAATTATCAATATTTACTGCTTTAGGTAGCCTAACGGCGATTACCGGAATTCTCACGCTATCGTTTACGGGACTCGGAGTCATTATTGCCTCTTCTGAAGTGGTATTTAATGTCATTAAATGGACGGGGGCGGCTTATCTTATCTTCCTCGGATGGAAATCGTTGCGCTCGAGTCAGCAAGATTATGACCAACTACCGAGTCAGCAATCAGACTCTAAAGTCGTTAAAGAGAGTATCGTTTCTCACTACGTAAGTGGCTTTATTGTCGGTGCCAGTAATCCTAAAGCGATTCTGTTTTTTACCGCACTTTTCCCGCAGTTTATTGACCCATCACTCGCGCTATTACCGCAGTTTGCTGTGTTTGCTTTAACCTTTGCTGTGATGGAGTTGTCTTGGTTATTGGTCTACGCGTATTTAGGCGCAAAGTCGTCGAACTGGTTGTTCGCGAAAGGCCGAGCTAAGGTTTTCAATCGTGTGACAGGGGGCGTGTTTATTGGAGCTGGAGCGCTGCTTTCAACGACAAGTCGAGCTTAAATCTATGATTTATCAAAGGGGTGAATAGTTACAGAAACTTCTTGGTGCTGTCATAAAAGGTTAACATTAATATGCTTGCTGCTTTTAACAAAAAGCCGATATATTGTAGTTACACCATCACGTTCTCAAGGAGAGGCATATGCAGCATCAAGAAATGATTCAACACAGTAATTTTGGCGTTATCAGCCGTACTTGGATTTTCTCTACCCTTTCTCTAGTGGGTATTCTTGCTCTAATGTAGTCAGCTAAATGGCTCTATATTTCCAGTTTTCATTATGAACATACTTGTAAAAAAGTTTTCAAAGTTAGAACTCTTCCTCCTATAAATGTGGCTTTTCTCACCAGCTTAGCCACTTAACCTTTTCCTAAACGCGTCCTTCCTCTTAGTAAAATTACATTTCATAGGGCAACAAAGCCAACTTTCGCACAAAGCTAATCGTGTAACCTGATCTGAAGTTGTTACTAAACTGTGATAATCTTAAATTATCTTTTATTTACAGTGTATCTCTCATGTCTGTCTGGGATTCTATTTCATTTAACAATCGATTTACTGCATTACCTCGACTGTTCTATACCCCAATCCAACCAACTCCGTTAAGCAATGTCCAATGGCTCGCCTGGAATCAAAACCTTGCCACTGAACTCGGCTTTCCGTCATTTGAGAGCGCTTCAGAAGAATTGCTAGATACCTTGTCTGGCAATGTGGAACCAGAGCAATTTTCTCCGTTAGCGATGAAATACGCAGGCCATCAGTTTGGTGCTTATAACCCTGATTTGGGCGACGGAAGAGGATTGTTGTTAGCTCAAGTTGTCGCTAAAAGTGGCGAAACGTTCGACTTACACCTAAAAGGTGCGGGGAAAACACCGTATTCGCGCATGGGTGACGGGCGCGCGGTTATCCGG
>NZ_MCYD01000609.1:0-6346 GCF_002876325.1 Vibrio sp. 10N.261.52.A1 | reverse complement strand
CTCAGTTCTGGAATGACACGAGAGAAAACGCGAACGCTTTGTTCATCATTCCCTACAGTGAAGAGCGAACGCAACAAGAAGTCTTGCTGTGCCGTAAGAGATTCCAGATACCTCGTCTCACGGTTCTGAAATGACACGAGAGAAAAACGTAAACGCTTTATTCGTCATTCCCTACAGTGAAGAACGAACGCAACAAGGAGTCTCGCTGTGCCGTAAGAGATTCCAGACACCTCGTTCCTCGGTTCTAGAATGACAAGAGAAATAACGTGAATGTTGTATTCGTCATTCCCTACAGTGAGGAACGAACGTGATAGGGAATCTCGCTTGTGGTTTGAGATTCCTGATACCTCGTTCCTCGGTTCTGGAATGACGCTAACAAATCGAGTGAACGTTCGGTTTATCACTTCCAAAGCAAAGAACTACAAACGCGTGACTCTCTTTTCACAATCCACCTGCTCCGTCATTACCTACAGTGAGGAACGAACGTGATAGGGATTCTCGCTTGTGATTAAGACTTTAGAGTTATATGGAATCCTTATCAAGATAATAAAGATAATTAATTTCTCTTATCCACAATGCAGCACTAACATGATTTCTCAATCAGTCAGGAGATAAACTTATGCCATCTATCGTTGTTGTGGGTGCAAACTGGGGTGACGAAGGCAAAGGCCGCATCGTCGATTTTTTAGCAGCTGAAGCATCTGCGAGCATCCGTTTCCAAGGCGGAAACAATGCAGGCCATACCGTAGTTAACGACTTCGGTACATTCAAACTGCACCAGCTTCCTAGTGGTATTTTTAACCCTGACTGTACGGCTGTACTTGGCCCTGGCATGGTGATTAGCCCTGCTGCATTAAGCGAAGAGATCGCAGAAGTTCAAGCAGCAAATGTTGACGTGAAACTTGCTATTTCTGATCGAGCTACACTGTGCCTACCACTGCACGCACTCGAAGATACGCTTGAAGAAGAACGCTTAGGTGATGCTGCTTACGGTTCGACTCGTCAAGGCATTGCGCCAGCATACGGCGATCGCGTGATGAAGAAAGGCATCCTTGTGGGTTGGTTAAATCAACCAGAGGTTCTAGAGCAGCGCATTCAATTCATGCTGGATTGGAAGATGCCTCAATTAAAGGCCCTTTACCCTAAATGTGACTTCACTCAGACCGCTTCAGAAATGACTGAATGGCTACTTGAAGTGACGAAAGCTTGGCGTCCGTTCATTTGCAACGTGACTGAGCCTCTTAAGGCACTTCAAGCACAAGACGCGAACCTACTGTTTGAAGCTCAACTCGGTGCAGGTCGTGACTTGGTTTACGGTGAATACCCTTGGACAACATCATCAAATGTAACGGCAGCTTACGCTGGTATTGGTAGTGGCTTACCTGCCCTTCGACCTGATCGCGTTATTGCAGTGGCTAAGGCATTCAGCTCGTCTGTTGGTACAGGTACCCTGGTTACTGCAATGGAAGAACAAGACAGCTTCCGTGAGAGCTCTAACGAATACGGTGCTACTACAGGTCGCCCACGTGATATGGGTTACTTCGATGCTGTAGCAACGCGCAACGGTGTTGAACTGCAAGCAGCGACAGAAATCGCTCTAACTAAGATTGATTGCCTGTCAGGTTTGGCTGAGTTAAAGATCTGTACTGCATACGCAGGTGAGCACAGCGAAAACCCAATTTGGCCACAAACGGCTGAGCTAAAGCCAGTTTATGAAGACATGGCGGGTTGGGATGAAGACATCACGGGTTGTCGCACTTTTGAAAGCCTTCCTCAAGCTGCACAGGATTATGTTACTCGTATTGAAGAACTGATGGGCGTGCCAATTGTAATGGTATCGGTTGGTCCAGAACGCGACCAAATGATCATTCGAGCTTAGACAAGTCAAATAAGCAAAAAGCCCACACTGGTGGGCTTTTTCGTACCTGTCTTCGGCATATAAAAGTTGTATAACTTACAACTTGTTTTTCTTGTTGCGATACATGTTTGCGTCTGATGACTTAATCAAGTTTATGATGTTCAAGCTTTCAGAATCAGAGGTTCCGCACCCATAGGAAAACCCAAGTGAAACATCATCATCACCACGAAACCCTTCAATGAACTCATGAAAATCTGCACGAATTTTACGAACCAATTCACAAGCGTATCCGGGCTCTTCTGAATGAATAACCACAATGAACTCATCACCACCGACTCTCGCCGGTATTGTGTTGTATTTGATGTTATTTCTTATACACGAAGCAAAGCCAGAAATATAGTCGTCACCTTTAAAGTGCCCATAAGTATCATTGATGTACTTTAAATTATCCAAGTCAAAATACAGACAAACGATCTCTCCATCATCAATGTTTGCTTTGTTGAACTCATAAAAGAACCCCCGTCGATTGAGCAACATCGTCATGATATCGAAGTGGCTGTTTTTATATAAAATCCTGCTCTCTTCTTTCAAGAGGATTTCAGAGCGTAGTAAGGTTGAAATGTTCTCAATCAGGTTCACTTGGCTTTCCGTATACTCGGTTGGATTCAAGTCAAACACAAATAGGATGGCAAACACTTCTCCATCTGTGCCGCTGATGGGGATGCCACAAAATGATTTATAGTCGTCAGGCTCCTTCTCAACAGTTGCCTCACCACAAGAACATCCACTCAAATAAACCGTGCGGTTCTCTTTGTATACGTACTCACAAAAACAACTGATCTTACTTTTGTGCTGCTCGCATAACTTGGTTGAAGAACATAAAACGCTCTCAAATCCCAAACAAGTAAAATCGGAGATCGTGATGATTCCCGCATTCGATGCGTCCATAATGTCGCATATGTTGTCCAATATAGATATCCAAGTATCTACGTCGATATTTTGTTCCATCCCTTCAGAAGAGACTCTGTCAAATAGCATCAATTATTCTTTAGTATCAGATAGTTAAATTTTATTGAATATTCATTAGCATCCGTTATAACAAAAATTCTATGCACGATAATATTGAGTGGGGTTCCGACAGACTGATGGCTAAGACTTCTTCTTAGCCACATCACAAGCCACTGACTCCATAAACTATTTATATTGGGTTTAACGCTAAGATATGCTCTTAGTTCACTCGTTCTGTGGCATCATCCATCGACGTCCAGATCTCGGCTCGTCTGTTCTTTGCTCGCCCTTCACTCGTTTCATTAGAAGCGATAGGCTTACTTTCACCAAAGGAACGAATAACCAAGCGATTCTTCTCTACACCATCAGCAACCAAGGCATTCGAAGTAGTGAGCGCTCTTTGTAGCCCTAAAGCTTGGTTGTAGCCTTCATCACCAGTGCTGTCTGTGTGCCCATCGACCGTGACCGAACTGCCACTGGTTTGTAATTCACTAGCGAGCTGGCTCAGTGCTTTGCTGCCCATTGGTGTTAGACTGTGTTGGTCAAAACCAAAGTGGATTCGAGCCAACAATCCGTGGCGCTCTTGGCTGCTGATCCAAGTCTTACATCCGGCTTTATTGATACCTAGACTCGATTGGCTGGCTAATGCCTGTTTCAACTCGTTGCTATCGGATTGTTGCTCTATTTGTAGCGCCCCCAACCTGTGCTGCGCGACACCAACAACATCATCAACTCTCACACTGTGTTGATATTCACTGAATGCCGTGTCGCAATAAACGCTTATGCCGTCCTCCGCATTGGCGTGAAGGCTAAATTGCAATGTCGACAGGACAATGGAACCGATCATAAACTTTTTCATATTTTCCTCTAATACAACTTAGTGATGCCGCTTGTTTTTGAGCCTTTACGGATGAGTTCTTCTATCTTTTCAATCAATTCATCAAGGTTAGATACGTCGATGATGTCCTCATTTGGGTCGATAACACAGTCTTGAAAACCGCTTTGCTGAGAAGCACGGAAATCGATACCGATGACACCAATATATAAGCCAGGTATCTCCTCTCTTGCTTTGTCACACATGCCTCTATCAACAAGCCCTTTAAGAATGCCGTTATTAGGGCTTTCTTGACCATCACTCAAAATAAGTAACATCTTGATTTTCTTGTTGTATGCTTGCTGTTCTTCGTCATCCGAGCTATTGGGATCGCCATCCTTAAGGATTTGAGAGCCTCTTAAGATCCCTTGAAAGGCGGCGGTACCACCGTCTGCCCACATAGAGCTAATCGGGTTTAGAGCGGACAATTTGTTCGATAATCGAATGTTTTTAAACTGCGTTGAACTTGAAGAACCATGAGCGTTAAAAAGATCCGTTCCATTCACACCATAGAAGTTGGGTCTTAACCCCGACTTGTCCGTAAACATCGTGGCTACAGACGTCGATAAATCAACATAGTTGTATACGTCAGCAACGTGATAGTTATCTAAATAGATCACATCCTTGATGCGCTTAGCGTACTTTTGATTGTCCGATTTTGGGCTTGGGCAGTAGGACTGCCAATTCGCGCAATTAAGTACCTCATTCTGCGAATACGCACGCCAATAATCCCAATTAACATCGTTGTAAGAATAAGGGGACACGTTGGGTTTATAATTGGGTTTATAACTCAACTGACTGGTCGCGTTCGCTCGACCACCTGAGACGATTTCCCTCGTTCTCACGTTAAAAGGCACAAATCCCACTCGGTTAAGTAGCTTATCTCCGGTGGTGTCTTCTCCAGGTTCATCACACACCTCTTTCCACTCACCATCGACGTACTCTAAGTCAGTCGATGTGCACAGGATTTTGCTAGATATCTGATCGATGGCCGTTTTCAAATCATCAATTTTTTTATGACGGCTTGACCCCCACCTATCATCCATCGAGCCAGAAAAGTCTGATACGAACACAATGTCGATGTTGTTATCACCAAGGTAAACGGGGTACTTTCGCGCTAGTGAGCGCCCTGCAAGATCTTGCTGCTCCTCAAACGAAGGGATAAAACTACTCGCGAACCAAGAGTCATGAGTGGTCTTTGCATTAACCGTGTATTGGATATATTCAAGAATCCCTGCCCCCTCATCTTCCGCTTGATGAAATCTCTGTGCAGAAAGATTGGTAGACTTAATGTCCCTCACGTAATTCTCGACATATTGAGTTGCTAATCCACGCGCGAGATCAGGCTGATCTTCAATCGTCACCGCTATTGCCGCAGCCTCTGCGGAATCTCTAAGTCGACTGGTCTCTTGCACGTAGCGTGTACCTTCAACTGCCCAAAAGGTCATTCCCATGATAGGAACAAGCAATAAGCCCATCCATACTGCGGCGACACCTTGCTGTCTTTGTAGACTGAGATACTGACGATTGATATGACGTTCATACTGAATTTTCATTTCATTATCTCCCAGGCATGATAGAAGAAGAGGCAATCTTAACCGTGGTACTCGTGCCATCATTAAAGAACGGCTTGAACCAAGAGCTTTCCTCTTCGCAAAGGCTAACGCGATAAAAGGGGTAAACAACGCCCTTATCTACCGGCGCTAAATCCGCATGGTCAATAATTGAATCCGTCTGGCAATTTAAGCTTCTGAACTTACTGCTACTAAACTCAGCGACATTAATGTTGTTCGTTAACGACTCGATCTTGATTGCCACATTGTCTACGGGTGTATTGAGCATTCGACTTGCTACCTTCGTCATGTCTTGTAATTCTGAGTTAGTCACAGACAGGTTCTGCCCCGCCAATACATCTGCTTCAAAATAACGCGTGCGTTCTTTAATCACGTTCACCAAAGCAAAGCTGGACCTATCGAGCTTTGCGCGTGCGAGCAGCTGATGGCTTAAATCGGCGCCAAAAAGATAAATGCCCCACAACGCGACAAGGATGAACAGCAACTCAACGGTAAAAGAACCTTGTTGGCGATTTCCATAAAACGCTCCTGGGTTACGGCGCATCATCGTTCCACCCCTCGTGTTCTAAGTTCAAAACCATGGTGCGTGTAATATCTCTATCTGCTGCACCAGCCAATTTAATGATTGGTGTGTAGCGATAAGTCACGGTAATTTCGGCCAAATCGTAATTGAAGTTCAAACCTTGGTCCGAATGCCCTCTGTTCTCAACAAAATCGTCGTAGGTTTTAAAATACTGACCCTTTATCGAGAAGCGTGAGCCATCAATCAAGAAGCTCCATAGATTGTCGTCATCTTCAATCAAGCTTCGGAACTTGTTCTCGTATTGCTCATTGATCCCTTTACCTTCATAGATCTTGGTATTTCTGATCGTTTCTCTAA
Source organism: Vibrio sp. 10N.261.52.A1 (assembly GCF_002876325.1). Taxonomy (NCBI): domain Bacteria; kingdom Pseudomonadati; phylum Pseudomonadota; class Gammaproteobacteria; order Vibrionales; family Vibrionaceae; genus Vibrio; species Vibrio sp. 10N.261.52.A1. Next base: position 152 of record NZ_MCYD01000609.1, on the reverse strand, counting down.
GCGAGTATTCGGTCATGTTTACAACGTAGATTTGGTAGCTCGATTCAAAGATCGCAAAGGTTGCGAAGAACAGCACCAGAGCCCCTAAAACAAACTCAATCGCTGTCACCCCTTTCTGCTTATTAAGACGCTTCATCGCTCACTCCCAGTTG
>NZ_MCYD01000608.1:0-9157 GCF_002876325.1 Vibrio sp. 10N.261.52.A1 | reverse complement strand
AAAAAATACATAAGCAAGAAATATGAAACCAAGCATTGTTCTCATATTTTTGTTACCATAGATTATCTTTTATAATTTAGTCACTTAGGTTTATACATGGAAAGAAAAAGGTCGAGTTGGCAATTTAATGCCATCTCAGTAGTCCTTCTTGCGACACTGTTTAGCGGATGCAAAAGTGGTCATGAAAATAATGATGAAAATACAACCGACCAAGGTTCTACGCCATCAGTAGTTGAAATCAGCGTACCTAACTCGATTTCATTTTCAGAGCCATCATCTGGCTCTAGTACACAATCAATTACTGTTTCTCTTTCCGAAGCCTTACCTGAAGATCTGACCTTAACAATCTCGACAAGCGATGTAACAACTCGCTCTGATGGTACCTTTAAAAACTACGATGCTATCTCCAGTCAAAACGTCAAAATTTCGGCAGGTGCAACCAGCGCTGATCTGCCGCTAAATCTGGTAAACAATAATTTGTACGAGGGTAACAAAACACTTCATTACTCTATTAGTGTTGACAACAATACAAATTACACACTGTCAAACGAGCGAACAGTAGTAACCATTGATGATAGCGATACACAGCCAACGGTTAGTTTTAGTAACGACTTAAGAACCGTTGTAGAGGGCGACAGTATTGTTCAACAAGCAGTTTTGAGTCATTATACATCTCAAGATGTAACCCTTACCCTAACTCAAAATGGTATTGCCGCCCCCGAGGACTTCATTGTAGATATATCAGGTTTAGCTCTTAAACTGCCAGCAGAAACTCTATCAACGAATATCACATTTACTGCTCGTGATGATAGCTTCGATGAAGGTGGTGAGTCAGTAATCTACACGATAGCTTCCGTTGGTAACGCGACTATCAATTCAAATAAAAACACTCTCGCATTTTATATTCCTGGGCAGAAAAACTTCAATGATACTGGGTATGTCACTTATTTTGATGGTACAGACTACGACAGTGTTACTCCTCCAGCGTCACACCCAAATCAAGATGCAGATTTTGGTTTAGATGTAACAAATGGAGACGAACATTCGGATGGAGAGTATGGCTTCCGCTACACCAAGTTAGATGCTCACGGAAACCGTCTAACACCTAGCGCTACTGATTGGCGCTGCGTTAGAGACGAGCATACCGGATTATATATTGAAGCGAAACAAGCCCCGATAGCACTACCCAGTCAATCAGAGGTAGATACCTGGGTCAAGAACCACAAAGACGCCCCTGACGCCAACCCTTACCCGTGGGATAGCCAGTCAAGCTCTTGGAGAAGCGCATCATACACATATACTTGGTACGACTCTGACAATACAACAAATGGTGGCTACGCTGGCGCACCCAATGATCTCTTGTATAGCGCAGGCCCGATATCTTCTCAATGCGCTTACATTAATGATGGTTCAGGGAGCAACCACTGTAATACAGCTAGCTATATTGATAGCCTAAACAGTCGCTCAATTTGCGGTATTACAGATTGGCGATTACCATCCCCTGTTGAAGCCCGCTCATTTATTAACTTCAATGTCGGCAGCGTTCCTGCTGGCGCCATTGATTTCTTTCCTAACCTAGGAGAGCGACTCTTCACACATTCAAGTTCTGTTAAGCAAGATGGTAGTGCTAGATGTATCGACTCTCAAAGTGGTGAACTTGAGCTATGTAACAAAAACATTGCAGGTTCGACAGGTATTGTGGCGGTAAGTGGGGGTATTGAATAATGAGACTAAAACTATTCTTAGGTGTAACTGCCTCTTTGCTAAGTGTAAATACTATCGCACAAACCTGCGTGCAAACTCAAACGCCCTCTCACCAAGACGGGCAATTTATTGATCGTAAAGATGGTACATTACTCGACGTAACGACTAATTTGCTTTGGTCAAAATGCAACCTAGGTGAAACCTACAATCAATCCAATGACACATGTGATGGTACCGCGATTAAATATCAGAATTGGCAGGATGCGCTCATCGCAACCAAAGATGCAGATTTGACCACTATTGCAGGCCAGGCTGGTTTTCGGTTACCTAACATCAAAGAGTTAAGTTCAATCGTTGACTATAGCTGTACTAGACCAGCAATAAACCTGACGTACTTCCCAACCACAACCAATGAACCATATTGGACTAACACACCTGACGCTCATAAGATAAACAGCAATTATGATGGTTTAATTATTGATTTTGAAGAAGCTTTAGAAGTCATTACCGACCCAGATGATATTCCACACCCTCTTGTTCGATTAGTGAAAACATTTAACTAGCTTCTACGGTACAAGTAATCAAAAAGAGCAGCTCACTAGCTGCTCTTTTTATTACGCTCGACTTGTCAGTCAGTTAGTTAATTGACCATTGAGACAATGAGCGTTTAAAGTCTTGGTAGCCAAACTCATTCAGCTTTTGTACTTCGCCATTGCTGCGCTCACAATAGATTGATGGCATCTTCAGTCCGTTGAACCAGTTGAGCTTCACCATGGTGTAACCTGCGCTGTCCAACAAGTGAAGCTTTTGACCAATCTTCAACGGCTCATCAAAGCTTGTTTCACAGAACTGATCGCCCGCAAGACATGAACACGAACCAATCACGTAGTCATGGCTGCCGTTTTCAGACGCTTCTAATACCGATGCTGGTTCATTGTAAATAAGCGTGTCAAGGCGGTGCGCCTCAGTTGCTGAATCCACAATCGCAGTTTTCTTCACGTTCTCAACAATATCCACCACTGTCACAACCAAGTCTGTTGTTTTCGTGATGATCGCTTCACCCGGCTCAAGGTACATCTGCACACCGTGCTTTTCAGAGAAGGCTTTCAGCGCAAGCCCCAGTTTCTCGATGTCATAACCCGGCCATGTAAAGAACACACCGCCGCCCATGCTCACCCAATCTAGCTTATCTAGGTGCTCGCCAAACTGTTCTGAGATTGAATCAAGCAATCCAATAAAGGCATCGACATCTTTGTTCTCACAGTTCATGTGGAACATCACACCATTAATCTCATCAAAGATTTCAGGTTTGATGTGGTCAGCTTGCACACCTAAACGAGAGAATTGACGCGCAGGGTTTGCTAAGTCTTGTCCTGCGTAGCTTACGCCCGGATTTAGACGTAAACCCAGCGACGCTTTTCCTTCAACAATATGACGGTACGCTTCGAATTGGCTTTGCGAGTTGAATATCATCTTGTCGCAGATGTCAGCCACTTCTCTCACGTCGTCTTCGCTGTAACCCACACTGTAAGCATGCGTTTCACCACCAAAGGTTTCGTAGCCAAGTTTCACCTCGTATGGGCCAGAGCTTGTCGTGCCATCCAGGTAAGGCTTGATGATGTCAAACACACCCCATGTCGAGAAACACTTCAGTGCCAATACCAGTTTTACACCTGAAATCTCTTTCAGTTGCTTGGCTTTCTCTAAGTTCGCAATCAACTTATCTTCGTTGATCATGAAATACGGCGTTTTTAGTTCGTTGTTTTGCATGTTAATACCTTGCGGCCCTCGAGTTCACGAAGGCACATGATAATCGAACAAAGCCGACGCAACAGCATCGGCTTGTAATTATACGTTCTCGTCAATCATATGACTTTGAATGGGATTCGCAGAGCTTTGACCTTGTCGCTAGGACATCGCACGGAGTTTACGAACGTAAATGAGCACGATGGACAACGCGACAAGGGCAAAGAGCAAGAATTACTTCAAAGTATGGATTAGAGGTAGACCTTGCCCTGGCTCTAGCTCTTGAACATGCCAATCTAGACCAATTTCAGGCATGGTTGCCAGGAACGGGTCTGGGTTCAGCTGTTCCATATTGAATACCCCTTTGTCAGCCCATTCGCCACGGAAGAACTGCAGTGCAGCGGTAATTGCAGGAACACCGGTAGTGTAAGAGATCGCTTGGTGTTCTACGTCTGCGTAAGCAACTTCGTGGTCGGCGTTATTGTAGATAAACACACTGCGCTCTTTACCATCTTTCTTACCTTGAACCCAAGTACCGATACACGTCAAACCTGTGTAACCCGGAGCAAGAGACGTTGGATCTGGCAGTAGCGCTTTAAGAACATGTAGAGGCTGAACCACAGTACCATCGTGTAATGTTAGTGGATCTGGACTTAGTAGGCCGATATCACGCATGCAGTTGAAGTAGTTTAGGTACTTGTCACCAAAGCCCATCCAGAACTCGATGCGCTTAGCTGGGATGAACTCTTTCATTGAACGAACTTCATCGTGCGCCATTGAGTACACTTTGTGAGTACCACAGTTAGGGAAATCAAACTCAAGCATACGTGAGTGACAAGGTACTTGTTTCCACTCTTCATTTTCCCAGTAGAAAGAATCACCTTGGATCTCAAGCATGTTGGTTTCTGGGTCAAAGTTTGTCGCAAACTTCTTGCCGTGGTCGCCAGCATTGACGTCCATTACATCAATTGAGTCAATCTCATCGAACAAGTGCTTAACCGCGTACGCTGCAAAGATTGATACCACACCTGGATCGAAACCAGCGCCAAGAATACCTGTGATACCCGCTTCTGCGAACTTCTCACGGTAGCCCCACTGCCAATCATAAGCTTGTGGTACTTGTTGGCCTTCAGAACATAGATCAACCGCAACTGATGTATCTAAATAAGATACTTTCGATTGGTAACACGCTTCCATGATCGCCATGTTTACCCAAGGAGGACCAGCGTTGATCACTAGATCCGGCTGAACTTCTTTAATCAAAGCAACAAGCGCATCAACATCGTCAGCGTCTACTGAACGAGCCTCTAGTTTCTTAGTAGAATCTTTAAGGTTATTTTTGCCCTTGATAGATTCGATGATTTTTTCACACTTCGCGATTGTGCGAGAAGCGATTGTGATATCACCCAGTACTTCGTTATTTTGTGCTGCTTTGTGTGCAACAACCCAACCAACGCCGCCTGCACCAATTTGTAGAATAGCCATAGTTTTAATTACCCTTGTTGTTCTGCTAGCTCAATGGCTAGAGTTTGAATTTTGTTAATTAAAGATTTGAAATCTGATGTCGTTAAGCACGGATTCAAGATAGTAAATTTCAGCGCGCTTTTACCATCAACGACCGTTTCGCCAAGTACTGCAACGCCACGAGTCAGCGCCTCCAGTCTTAGCGTTTGATTCAGTTTGTCTAAATCTAGGTCACCGTTTGCTGACGGCTTAGATCGGAACAGCACTGTTGATAATGAAGGCTCCGCGAGTAGCTCTAAGTCCGCTTGGTTTTGAATCAGGTCTGCCACTTCTAGCGTTTGCTCAAGAAGATGGTCGTACATATCACCCAGTTGCTTTGGCCCAACGCTTTGCATGGTCATGAAGACTTTCAGTGCATCGAAACGCTTGGTGGTAGCGATAGACTTATCGACTAGATTCGGCAGCTCATCGTGCTCGCGATTCAAGTAATCTGCGTGATGCAGTAAGTACTTGAAGTTCGCTTTGTCTTTGAGAAGCACAGCACCACAACTGATGGTTTGGAAGAACAACTTGTGGAAGTCGACACTCACTGAGTCCGCTTTTTCGATACCTTTTAAACGAGCTTTGTGGCTACTTAAGATAAGCGCGCCACCGTAAGCACTGTCGACATGGAACCAAAGGCCTTGTTGATTGGCGATGTCAGCAATCGCTTCCAGGTCATCAATAGCACCGTGATCGGTAGTACCCGCAGTACCAACCACAGCAAAAGGAATCAAACCTTGAGCTTTAAGTGCTTTCACTTCTGCATCTAACAAGTCAGGCTTGATAGTGCCGTTTGCATTGGTGTCAACACAGCATACTGCCGCTTCACCTAGCCCTAATAGAGAGGCTGACTTTTGAACCGTGAAGTGCGATTTCTTTGAACATAAGATACGCAGCTTGCTCGCGTATTCTGGTAAGCCAAGCTTTTGGATAGAATGACCATTGTGCTTATCCGCAACCCAGTCTCTCGCAAGCAATAAACCCATTAGGTTACTTTGCGTGCCGCCGCTAGTGAAAACACCGTCAGCTTGTGCGCCAAGTTGGTATTTGTCGCACATCCAATCCACGACACGCTGCTCTACATAAGTCGCAGCAGATGCTTGGTCCCATGAATCCATTGATTGATTCAACGCCGCGATAATCGATTCCGCAGCTACCGAAGCCATAAGCGGTGGAGTGTGAAGGTGCGCAATGCAGTCTGGGTGTTGCACGAAGATGGAGTTTGCAGCGACAAGGTCTGCAGTGCTATCTACAACATCAACCAAAGCGTGTTGATTGTTATCGAGATCAACAGCATTGATAGCTGCTTCTAACACTTTTGGATCTAAACCCGAATAAGGGGTTTCAACCTGTTCAAAAACGGCTTTCATCGCTTGAGTGGTTTGGTTCATCACGTTGGCAAACTCGTCACTACCACGAGGGCCAGTGTGAATGAAATGCTTATTCCATTCTTGGTTTGGCTGTTCACCAGAAGCTTGCTGTTCTTGAACACCGCCACCAGCCGCAATCATGGCTTCTTCCATCACGCGCAGTGCAAAATCAATCTGTTCGAAAGAGATAATCATCGGTGGCAGAAAGCGAATCACTGAGCCGTCACGACCGCCTTTCTCAACCATTAAACCGCGCTCTAGTGCTGCACGTTGAATAGCTAGTGTCAGTTCACCATCAGATTTGGGCTCACCAAATTTATTAAGTTCACCGTTTGGTTGCTTGATCTCAGCGCCAAGCATCAGGCCTTTACCGCGCACTTCAGCAATACAGTTCACGCGAGATTGGATTTTTTCTAGACCTTGACGTAGGTATTGACCGGCAATCTTTGCATGCTCAACCAAGCCGTCACGCTCGATGATTTCTAACGCTTTAGCGCCTGACACCATTGCCAGTTGGTTACCACGGAAAGTACCCGTGTGCTCGCCAGCTTTCCAAGTGTCGATACTCTTATCAAACACAAGCAATGACATTGGAAGTCCGCCACCGATCGCTTTAGACAGACACAAGATATCAGGGTTAACGCCCGACTCTTCAAACGCGAATCGATGACCGGTTTTACCGACACCACACTGAATTTCATCAAAAATCAGTAGGATACCGTGTTCGTCACAGATGCGACGCAAGCCTTGTAGCCAAGACGCAGGAGCTGGAATCACACCGCCCTCACCCTGTACGGGCTCTACGATCATTGCAGCTGGCTTCATGATGCCAGACTCATCATCGTTCAACATGCGTTCGATGTAACGGATACTTGCGTTAGCCCCTGCTTCTCCGCCAATGCCAAACGGGCAGCGTAGGTTGTATGGGAAAGGCATAAAGTGCACGTCAGACATCAAACCGCTGCGACGTTCTTTTGTACCTAGGTTACCCATCATGCCCATGGTGCCGTTGGTCATGCCATGGTAAGCACCACGGAAAGCAAACATGGTATTGCGACCTGTGGTTTGTTTGGCTAGCTTGATCGCTGCTTCAACAGCATCTGCACCGGATGGGCCACAGAATTGAATCACTGAGTTGTTTGAAAACTCTTGAGGAAGAAAGGCTTTCACGCGCTTGATAAACGTCTCTTTTGCTTGAGTCGTAATATCAAGAGTTTGGTATGGCAAACCAGAATCGAGCTGGTCTTTGAGTGCTTGGTTAATCTCTGGGTGGTTATAACCCAAAGAAAGTGTACCCGCACCGGCTAAGCAATCTAAAAATAGTTGTCCACGAGTATCTTCAACCAAGGCACCGCATGCTCGCTTGATAGCAATTGGTAGGCGTCTTGGGTATGAGCGAACATCCGATTCGTGCTGCTCTTGCTCAAGCAAAATAGCATCAGGTGTTAGGTCATAAGTTCCCTCTACGATAGGAACCATAGTTGAAAATGAATTTGCGATAGTGTTGATATCGACTTCAAAGGCGGTAGTCATAAAAATTCCCTTGAATATGTTCATACTCACCTCCATCAAACGCAAATACACACCAGCCCTCTCGATTAACAAGAGTTCTTAATGAAATACGCATATTGTCTAGAAATGAGATATAGCTGTACGCCCGCATAAGTCAAACGACGAATACGAAATTAAGCTGCCTTAAGACAGTGAGAAATTGTTAGCGCGAGCTCAAGGTTCAGTAATGCTACTGTTTTGAAGAATTGGACATTTTTGCAGGATCGGGCAGCTATGAGGAGCTGGTCCCTTTGGAAATGCAGAGCTGATTAGCAATGTTGTAGTTAGTATGTTCAATGTTGGGTTTCCCATTAGCATGGCGAACTGCGCCATAAGTATCCCGTCTATCAGCTAAAGGACTAGCCGATACCTACCCTACGTAATGTCCCAATCAGCAAGAATGGTCATTACGCGTATCCCCCAGAAAGCAATCGCGGCTCTTTTTGAACATCGGCCGTTCCGAGATTGCGCGGGAAAGTAACATAAAGTGAAACGAACTATCAATAGTTTTTAATAAACGCTTAATTAATACGCGCAGTGAGTGACAAATTGCTTTAATTATCGCCAATATAAGTTTAAAAGCGAGATCCCCGGTTCGTTCGTCCCTCCACGCCCGAGGATGACGGTGTAGGTATACAAATGTTACTGGTGAGAGTTTAAAGCTAACCTTAGAACCATAGGCGACCTCATACCGAACCTTACACTGAAACCAGCAAAGTTCAGTACACGATAAGGGAGTGAAAAGTTAATCACCTGCCCGCATCACGTCATTCCCTAGCGCGAGGGACGAGCTCATAGGGAATCCCCTACAACATGTCATTGTATTGCTTTATTCAAGAAACTATCTGATGCAATAGACTAAGCTGAAACTAATCAACAGAAGGTAAGTAGATCCCCGGCTCGCTCGTTCCTCGCGCCCGAGGATGACGGTGAGGGGTTATAAACGTTGCTAGAGAAGCTTTGAGCCATTGTACCTTTCCGTCATTTCCTAGAGCGAGGAACGAGTTCATAGGGAATCTCGCTTTTAAAAACTGAGTGATATATACGTATTTGATAACGGAGGTTTTGATATAGAGATGAAGCTTGGCTGCGGGGTCAACTCGTGACCTGGTATCTCAAATAGCTTTAGTGTGTTTCAGATGCGAAAAAGGCTCATCATTTCTGATGAGCCTTTTTCAAATTGGAGCGACGCGGCCGGCTAGGACACGGGGTCAACTCGTGACCTGACGTCTCAAATAGCTTTAACATATTCCAAAAGCAAAAAAGGCTCACCATTTCTG
>NZ_MCYD01000607.1:0-2925 GCF_002876325.1 Vibrio sp. 10N.261.52.A1 | reverse complement strand
CCTTGATGATGTGTTTTCTGCTTAATGACATAAATTTTATGGCATTCAACCAACCAGCGAGCATAAAAATTTGTCTGAAAGGGGGAGTAAATAAATGTACGGGCAACATATGTTCATTGTTTTAGTGGGGATTTTGCTAGCAGGATGCAAGGACGATAATTCTAAAGCAGTACTTGATGATGCGATATCAGGAGGTGATTTGTTAAATCTTCCCAAGGAAGAAGAACCAACCCCACCATTAGATACAAGCTCACCGTTAGAGCCGAAGCCAACTCCAATAGAGCCTAACGCCCTAGGGAATTTAATCGAAATTGCAATTCTTCCGCCAGAGGGGCAATTGTCTGTTCCTGCGAACAGTAAGATGAAATTACGGGTTACTGGGATCTATGAGAATGGGACAGACGACCTCACTGAACAAGCCGAACTGAGAATACTAGATGATGTATCAAACATTACATTCACCGAGGATAATCAGATACAAGCAGGAGCTTGGGATTCATCGGGTGCTTATAATGACACAAGAATAGAAGCCGAGTTTGAAAATATAAAAGCTGAGTTAACAGTCAAAGTTATGGAAGGCGTATGTGAGGAATCGCTGACGTTAGCCCAAGTAGAAGCCTTGGATGGGACTTGTGTAAAGTCTTACACACATGACGGAAAAGAATACGTATTTACCCCGCGCAAAAAAATTATGTATGAGTTGGGTTACAGTACTGATAACACTGAAGAAAACCAAGGGCGAACTTATTCATATATTCAAAGTGAGAACTTTCCTTATGCGCTGTTTAGAAGGGATGGGAAGGGGATGAATTGGGATAATTTCACTCAAAATAGAAACCCATATGGACAGGCTGAAAGATTTTGTAATGATTTAGCCCAAATGAGTTTTAATAATAAAGATCATTGGCAAATAGCAACCACTGAAGACCTCGTAGAGCTTATAGCACACCATAAAGATAATAACTTAATGTATTCCGAAGGCTTGCCTTTGCATTACTTTAGTATCTGGAGTGATGAAAGGTTTGTAAATGTATATGGGGCTTATAGAAAGAATGTTGGTCAAGTTCAAGGTGCAAGTTTGAAAATAGGAACCCCATTAAGCGATAAACATGCGGTAATATGTAGATCTGAATAGAATATTCACCGAACAAAAACAGATAAGGACATTCATTTAAAAGCTTCTTTAGAAAATAAAGAAACGCATAATTTGACCCGAAATTTATGTGGTCATGCTAGTCATTCCAGCCAAAACTTGCCACTTCTAAGTGGTGAACACGAAAAAGCATGTCATGGGCTAAACACGTGCCGCTTCGCGCCACAGCCCATCACATAAACGTCTTCACCACTCAGGCAGCTGCGCTTTGTCTTTCATAGCAAGGCCGCTTAAAAGATCTATTACCAGCCCCAAACCCCAAGCTTGGGGCCTTTAGTTCAAATTGAACATAATGTGGAATAATACAAAATAGCACGTGCCGGTTCGCCAGCAAGCTGTCGGGCACTGGGCTACTTCAAGTATTATTGGACATTATGTTTAAATTTTCACAACCGCACAGAAAGCGTGCTGTGCTGTAAGGCAGCCAGACAAGCTGGCTATTGTTTATCTGCCTTGCCCAAAAAGACGGGCAAAGCAGGGCAGTTGGCTTACGCATCAAAACACAAACAACGTGTTTCCATGCGGTCACTTCCTCATGGGCCTGATACATTCTTCGTTGCGGTCAGTTTTTGTTGGCCGTGCCGTCCAATGCGCGTGCCCCCGGCACTCGGCCAGCCCTCTTTACTCTCATTCTTTTCTTTGCCCATTTGGCTCCGGGCTGCAGTGTTTGTGTTCCAATAACCCTTATCGGTCTAACTTGTTATCGGTCTAACTTGTTATCGGTCTAACTTGTTATCGGGTACCCAGCGCCTAATGAATCCCTCTTTTGTCCACAAACACACACCACATCCCCCGCCCACCCAATGCTGCGCCCCATCCTTTGGTTTAACAAGCTTTGTAGCCGCTGTTGCTCTATCTGTTTAAGTTGCATTATCACGTGTAATTTATTGGCGCAGCGGTGTGCGTGTCGTGGTTTTTGCGACTGTTGTGTGAGATAAAAAGTGAGGGGGTTGTGAGTTTATGTTGCCCCCCTCTGCGCAAATTTCGTCTTTTTTAGCTCATCAGACGTTATTATGAATAAGGATTACACCAATCAACAATAATGCGATTCCAGAGAGGTAATTTAAGACTCTAGTTATGTTGTTATTTTTTTCTGATATCTTAGCTAGCGCTCCTCCTGTTAATCCTGCAGCCATGTCTATTGGTAATGCAGTAGCTGGGACAATCAAACTTACGAGTAAAGCTTCAACAGTGCTATATCCAGAAGAAAGAATTAAGCCCGGTAGAATTGATAGGTAAAACAAGATTGTTTTAGGGTTCAAGAACTCAACGGATATGGCTTGTAAGTATAGTTTCTTTAAGGAGTGTTTATTAGGTTTAGTTTCTAGCTTAGACGTGAATACTTCTCTGGCGGCTCTTATCGAATCGAAACCTAAATAAAGGATATATGAACCACCGGCCACCGCTATTATCATGGAAAGGTTTTCATTATTTGCAACCAAAGCAGTGACGCCTAATCCTGCTAGGATCGCGTGAAGAGAACTACCTGTAGCTAATCCTAAAGCAGAAACAACTCCCGCAGCTCTGCCATCGCTAACGCCACGAGCACTAACGAAGACTAAAGATGGCCCGGGGCTAACATTCAATAAAATGGCTGCTAACGTAAAAGTAAATAAACTTGTGTACTCCATATGACTTTGTTGTCCTTAGATATGTAAATCTTTACCTTGCTTTTGAATGTATTGCTGCGGGGGGAAGCAGTATTAGATGGGATTTTTCTATTTCGAAGACGTTCAATGTACACGCTTGACTAAATTTTTACTTAGTAAATT
>NZ_MCYD01000606.1:0-9247 GCF_002876325.1 Vibrio sp. 10N.261.52.A1 | reverse complement strand
TAAGTTAGGAGAAAAACGAGAGACGTGGGTGACTGCGCCTTCTTCAAAAAAAGCCATAGGTTTAATGGATACATTAACGGAGCGGTGGCGAAAAGAAATAGAATACCCCGATGATAAATACAATAACACCCTGTGGGTTAGTCAAACATATCGTTCTAGGCCCCCAGTATTAATCATAGATTGGAATGAACGACTAAAACGATTTTGCAAACAATTTGGTTTCATTGTTACTAGCGAGGATTATCAAGAGTGTATAACTTCTAATCCAAATTCAATTGAGCGAGTTAAGAAGTATGTGAAAGTTGGTCAACCATGGTACATAACCACTCACCAATTTAGACGTACTTTAGCATTTTATTGTATTAAAAATCGCTTGAGCACAGTAGTCGCTCTCAAGCAGCAATTTAAGCATATCCACCTTGCCATGACAGAATGGTATACCAACGGTGGCAAGCTAGCGAGTTTGCTAGATTTAAAAGTGGATACCAAAATACAGCAAACACTCGAAGAGATTAATGCTGAAACTACTGCCAACAAAATATTCAAACAGTGGCACTCTGACGAAACGCTATCAGGCACTCATGGCAAAGCGATAATGAAAATGCGAGGGGATGTGCCGACCATTTATAGCTCATGGGATGTTATCTATAAAGCCGTAAAGGATGGTAAATTGACACTACATGGTTCGATGCACAGCTATTGTAAATCAGGTTATGACTGCGATATGGATGGTGTAGTCGCCCCGCAGTTCTGCGTGGATTGCGCCTCTGGTAGTAGTATCATTGACGATCAGCAGGCTAAGTTGTGGCAAAAAAAACACTGTAATCTAGTAGCGTACATAGAATCAGGCGAGGAAATATCTGTCAGTGAACGTAGCCACTACATAACTCAAATCCGAGCAGCAGAAAATGTCATGGCCGACTTTGATATGCCCTTTACCCCTTTTGAACCTGATTTAAAAGTAGCTAACTCATGATTAAGAGCGAAAACACTCTACTAGCATTAGAGGCAGCTTTAGACCGAATTGCTCAAGGAAAACCCAAGCGTATACCGACTCACCGTAAGCTCAGTGTGAGAGCCGTTGAGGAAGAAGCTAATTTGGGTAACGGCAGTGGCTATTACTACCCCGAACTTGTTGAAAAGGTTAAACAGACCAAAGCAGAAATTGCTGCAGGTAACGGTGAAATAGTCCAACCAGAGATCCAGACCGTGCGCACCAAGCTCAAAGAACAAAAGCGTATCAAGGAAAACTTTAAGGCCAAGTATGAGGCTGAAAGAGAGAAATTAGCCCTGTTCGCTGCTTCACAGCACCACCTTAACGACAAGCTGGTTCAAGCATTGGCTCATATAGAAGATTTGGAGTTTGAAAATTCCCAATTACGTGAAGAGTTAGCTCAACTAAAGCGAAGTAAGGTTGTTTCGATTAAGTAATCGTTGAGTTGAGGGATATTTAAAGCTTACAGCTTACTCAATACTATCAAGCTTTCTCTTAATGTGGTCGATAAGGTTTTTCTTGTCGACCTCACTCAAATGTTCTATCAAACAAGTAAGCTCTGCGGAGTCAGCATCCTCACAAAAAGTAACTCAATGGCATTCTGAATCCAACCCGAACACTAATAAACAGCACTACCACCTTTAATTACTCGCTAAAACTCAGCACTGGCTTCAGCAGGTTTATTGTCTAACTTAAGATGCTCCCAATCACTTTCATCGGAATAATCTTTCCCCCGAGCTTTAACATCATACATTTCATACCCTCCAAGTCCCGACTCACCAATCACAAGCGGGTGCTTAACTTCAAAATCCACGTAGATTGTATCCCCATAAAACATTTTATCTGGGTCATTTGAGCCTGAAAGAGTACAAGAGTACTTAATGTAGAGTCCATCTCCGGATACCCACCGGTGCGAGACTTTATGTAGATCATCAACGTCGTCAAAATGAGCATTGGTTATCGCCATCTCTGAGTTAACGGCATCAGCCTCTATCATTTCTGAATATACAGTATCCCAAAGTTCCTCAATCGCTTCTTCAGCCACATTGTCTAGATCTTGGAGCTGCAATGAATACTGATCCAAAGTCATTTGGATATGTTCGAACAACCAACTTGAATCATAATCTTCTTCATTTTCTGATTCGATTACACTATTCAAACAATCAAATAAAGTTTCCGAGTCGTACGAGAGGTACTTTATCTTTTTTATGTTCTTGGCTGTGAATGATTCATCTTTGATCAATTGTTCAAAACCTTGGTAGCCGAAGGTTGCAGCGATGATTTCTGATAAATGGAACAATGAATATCGTCTTTCATCATCATTTAGACTGTCGGAAAGAGTATTCATATATTGATAAGCAAGGGGAAACTTCAAAGTAAGCAGTTCATTTTCATGTTCAGCTTTGCTCTTCTCGAAAGCAAACGTTGCCTTTGTTGTTTCTTGAGACTTTTTAGCTTCCTTTCGAGCCAACGTCTCATTGGCTAACTTCAGTTCCTTAACTTTTTCTTGCGCTTCAAGGTACTTCTCTTCAATTAGTTTTTTTCTAGCTTCAGAGGCAGCGGCTTCTTCTTGCAACTTTTTAGTTTTGGCAACTGAATTTTCAATCTCAGCTCGAACCTCATCTTCTGCAACCTTATCTTGTAAATTAGCCTTTGCTGTCGCTTTTACTAATCGACCACGATCTAATTCTTTATCAACATCTTGATCTACTTTATGACCGTATCTCAGCTTGTCACTATGCTTTTGGATTTGTTGAATAACTAGATGTAAGTAAGGAGAAATCAACAGATAAGAACACGATAAAATTAACGGCCACCATAACGTATCCCAAACATTACTATGATCTACAGAAAGCCATTCAACTGACTTTTTAAAAAAGGACACGCGATTATCAACACTTTGACGACCAAAAAATAATAGAGCTATTTTATCCCAGTTTACAATTCCCCATGTAACAATGAACGCACCGAAAAATGGGCTTGTTAATCGACTGTTTATGTTACTGGTAAAGGATTCCCAAAGTTCTTTTACGGTTTCACTCATATTTAAAACCCACCAATAAACGTATCGACAAACCCTTTGAACTTCTCAGTCAACCGACCAACAATCTTTTTACGTTGCAGTATCGTAGGTTTGGTTTGTAGCGTTCCTGCAAAGTCATCCCGTAGCGGCATCTCTTCGCTAAGCTCATAACGGTTAACCAAGATTTCTAACTTATCTGTATCTAGGTTTTCTTCAGTTGCCATGCTTTCTAGAGCTTCTCGCTTCTCTTTTTCCCAGAAGAATTCAAACTCTTCTTCAACATCAGCGTGAGCAGGAATTCCGTCAAGATGCTCACTCATGAACTTCTCAATTAGAGCCTTCTTACTGAGTAACGTAGGGTCAGAGGCAATCAAGTTCGCGATAACCTGACGCTTACGTTCTTTCTCGTCAGTGCTCTCCTCTTCATGTAGCTCACGCAGTAAGTGAAGAATGTAACCAACATTGACTTCATCACGGTGCATTAACTCAAGTTCAAAGTCGACGTCATCAAGTATTGATACTTTCTCTTTGGTTGAGTTCTCACGTAACTGGCGATTTAAGTCGGCATATTTGCTGGTGAAGTCCTGAAACTCTTGATCGCTCATTGCGGTCGAGTCCATATCGAAATCAGCGAAATTACCCAGCATATTTTTAAGACGCATCAACTCTCGGAACTGCCTAACAAACAGAGCCTGAGCCTCTTCATCAGGAAGGTCATCAACTGAATCAACTGTTGGCGTAATTGCCATTAACGCTTCATAAGCTTTATCAAAGTCTGCTAACAGATCTTCAAATGGCGGTATAACAATAGATTCATTCGGCTGCTTGTTAGAGAACAACGTAAAGGCATCATCTGCTGCTTTCTTCAGGTTGCGGAAACAGACCACATTACCGTGAGATTTAGTTTCATCTAACAAGCGGTTAGTTCGTGAGAATGCTTGAATAAGTCCGTGATTCTTTAAGTTCTTATCGACATACAAGGTATTTAGCCTTGGGGCATCAAAGCCAGTCAGGAACATGTTGACCACCAAAAGAATATCGATCTCTTTGGCTTTCACTCGTTTAGAGATGTTCTTGTAGTAGTTATAGAAAGACTCGCTATCTTTGGTTGTGTAGCTTGTGCCGAACATCTTGTTGTAGTCGCCGATGAAAGACTCAAGCTTATCTCGGCTGTGCAGTTTTACAGCGTCTCCATCATTAAGATACTTCGCTGCGGCTTCTTGAACCTCGACTGCATCAACATTACCTAGCTCGTACTCTTCCTCTTCATTGGTTTCATAGCTAAAGATGGTCGCTACTTTAAGGTTGTGCTTGCCTTCCGCTTTCTTCTTAGCAAGCAGTTCATAGTACTGAACCAACTCAGGCACACCAGATACACAGAACATCGCGTTGTAATCGCGACTGTGCGTCTTTCTTCGGTGATGAGCAATAATGTAGTCGGTAATCTTATCAAGACGCGCAGGAGAGCTTAGAAGCTCTTTAGTGTCGATATCTTCTACTTCAATATCAAGGTTGTTGTTCGAACCATCTTTGTACTGATAACGTCCCACATACTCGATGGCAAACTTCAGAACGTTATTGTCACGAATCGCATCAACAATCACATAGGGGTGTAAGCATTCGCCAAAAAGGTCTTTAGTGGTTTTCTTTATGGATTTCTTAGCGACTGCGTTTTCAGCAAAGATTGGCGTCCCCGTAAAGCCAAACAATTGAGCCCCCTTGAAGAACTCTGTGATGTTATGGTGCGTATCACCAAATTGGCTGCGGTGACACTCATCGAAGATAAAAACAATATGTTTATCTTGTAGCGCTTCCATCTCATTTAAGTAGCGCTTTTTAGTCACCACGTTATTGAGCTTTTGCAGTGTCGTAACGACAAGTTTGCTGTTGCGGTTTTCGTTAATCTTTTTTCCTTTAATTGGCTTATCGATTAACTGATGAAACAGCATATTGGTATTGTCTGTACTATCTACACAACCTTTGGCAAAGGCATTAAATTCTAACGCTGTTTGGTAATCGAGGTCTTTACGGTCAACCACAAAAACGACTTTATCGACTTCACTTAATGAAGTCATAATCTGCGCAGCTTTAAAAGACGTCAGCGTTTTACCTGAACCCGTTGTGTGCCATATGTAACCGTTCAAGTCTGTGGTTTTGACTTGCTTAATGATCTCTTCTACCGCATAGAACTGATACGGACGCAGCACCATTAAGAACTTTCCTGTCTCGTTCAAGACAATGTATTTCGTCAACATCGCTGTTAAATGCGATGTTGTTAGGAAAGCACTAGCGAAGCTCGAAAGTTGACTGATTTTCTTATTATCAAAATCCGTCCAATCAAAAGTTTGCTTAGCGGACATCTCGCTATTATTAGAGAAATACTGAGTATTAACCCCATTAGAAATCACGAACAGTTGAATATAATTGAACAGACCGTGGTTGGCATGATACGAGTGCTTTTGATAGCGTTTAACTTGATTGAACGCTTCTTTTAGTTCTATGCCACGTCGCTTGAGTTCGATTTGTACTAAAGGAAGACCATTTACCAATACCGTCACATCATATCGGTTGGTATAGATACCCTTCACCGTTATTTGCTGGGCAACCTGAAACTTGTTTTTACTGGCTTCATCAAACAACAAAGTTAGGTGTCGGCTGTCACCATTATCCAAGGTGACATCTAGCTGGTCGCGTAATGTCTTCGCCTTGGTGAAAATATTGCCTTTCTCTAACTTACCCAATACTTGACGAAACTCAGTATCTGAAAGCATGCACTCATTCACTTTTTCAAGTTGCGTCTTTAGGTTCGCTTCAAGCGCCGCGTTATCTTTTAGCGCAATAGCCTCAAAGCCTTGAGTGCCAAGCTGAGCAATTAAGTTATCTTCTAGTTTTTG
This sequence comes from Vibrio sp. 10N.261.52.A1, assembly GCF_002876325.1. NCBI lineage: Bacteria > Pseudomonadati > Pseudomonadota > Gammaproteobacteria > Vibrionales > Vibrionaceae > Vibrio > Vibrio sp. 10N.261.52.A1. The sequence continues at coordinate 3,336 of NZ_MCYD01000606.1, read as the reverse complement.
TTCTGATTGATAAGCCATGTGACGATTTACTTTCCTTGAATGCCTTTATGTAAAGCCCTAACTAATAGGGCTATGCATATAGAAGTTACACAAACATCTGCAGTAGTAAGCCTTTTTTAAACTGTTTGGTTTGTTCTGTTTGTTCAGCAACACCCTCTATTTTGGTGTCAATAGACTGAAGAAACAGTGAAATTCTCTGTTGTTCTTTTAAGCAGGGTAAATTTAACTTCAACTCTTTAAGATTTTTGAAGTACAAACGAGTTCTTGTCCCACCTTGCTTTTGCTGGATAGCAAACCTTTTGAAATCATTACCTTCATTGAGCTGAGTCTCTAAAAAGTAAGTATCCATTCCAACTACTTTGAATACTGGATACTCTTTACTCACAGCTCCCTTTTCCCAAGTTCGATTAACATTGAACTTGAAAATCAAGTCATCACTCATGTGGCGGTAAGTAAAATGCCCTAAGGGGACAACTCCGTAGTCACCTTCATTTATCACAGATCGTTCTTGAAGATATAAACCTGTTCGGGATGAGGTCAATATTGGAATATCAGTATCAGCTCTAACAAGCTCTTTATGTGGCTCAAGGTATTTTCCAATAGACTCATAGGTCCACTCAGGAAACGCCTTACCATCTTCATCTTTGAAACGAACCTTCTGACTGAAAATTTGCTGCATCACACCTTTTTTATACTCTTTAAGTAGACGGTGCTTTTCTGTTAGCTGGCTGATTTTGGTATCGACGGAAGTAAGGAACTCTGCAATTTTTTGTTGCTCTTTCTGGCAAACAACGACCGACAGAGGATGCTGATACAACTCACGAATAGATATAAACGGCTGATCACTACCAATTGATTTGGACTCAACAAATTCTTTTATATGGAACCCAATCAAATGGTAAAGATAGTCGTAACTTACAGCGCCTGTGCTTATCACTTTACCAACTCGTTGATATAAAATTGCACCTGCATCTTTAGCTGTCAGTCTTGCAATCTTTAGCTGCCCATTTGTAATAGGTCGATTGAGTGCAAGGACAATATCACCTTCCTGTAGAACTAAATCAGGCACTGAATCTCTATAATCTTCAGGTAAATAACTTGGTTCGTTCCACTTAATAAATCCATAGCTAACGTTTTCGATCTGAAGCAATGGCCTTCCTTCTAGCGAATATTCACTAGCTTTAAACCCTTTACCAGACTTTATTGTCAGAAGATTTCCCAACGTCATTTTTTCTAGGCTAACTAAAGGAGTGGTAATACCCTTCATTGTTTCACCTCAAACGGCGCATCAATCCTCAACTCAGAGCAGAAGTTTGCAATCGTTTTATCATTTTCCAACATCGACTGATCATTACTTACCAACAACTTCGATACTCTCGCCAAGTCCACAAGTTCGTCTTCTTCAAAAGTATCCACATACCGTGGAATATTGAGGTTGTAGTCGTTCTCTTTTAAATCTGCGGGCGTTGCAACAAAGGCGAATTTATCAATCGATTTGCGTTTAGTTACGGCATCAAGAATGCGCTGTAAATCCTCTTCACGCATTACATTGTTGTTGGTACCTTTCTCAAAATGATTGCTGGCATCAATAAACAGCACGTCATCGTCTGCTTTGCGATTCTTCTTCAACACCAACACACAAGTTGGAATAGAGGTACCAAAGAAGATATTGGCAGGTAAACCAATCACCATATCCAGATAGTTTTTCTCTTTGATAAGGTGCTGACGAATATGCCCCTCTGCTGCACCACGGAATAACACACCATGAGGCAATACCACGGCCATGGTGCCATTATCATCCAGTTGGTGGATCATGTGCTGAACAAAAGCAAAATCCGCTTTTGATTTAGGTGCAAGCTTACCGTAGTCAGAAAAACGCTCATTGTTCAGGTGTAGAGGATTTGCAGACCAACCAGCAGAGAATGGAGGGTTGGCTACCACTGCGCTGAAGCGTTGCTCAATATGTGCTGGAGCTTCTAACGTATCGTCATTCTGAATGTCGAAGCGATTGTAGTGAACATCATGCATGATCATGTTCATACGAGCTAAGTTATAAGTACTTGGGTTTTGCTCTTGCCCGTAGAACTTTAAGTCTGGGTTATTGGCTTCTTTGGCAACACGCAACAGCAATGAGCCAGAACCACATGTTGGGTCATAAACAGACTTTAGATTTGGGTTATCAAGTGTCACAAGCTTAGCTAGCAGCTTAGATACCATTTGTGGTGTATAAAATTCACCGGCTTTTTTACCGGCACCACTGGCGAACATGCCAATTAGATACTCATAAGCATCACCAAGAATATCAATTTCACTGTTTTCTAAGTGAAAATCGATGTTATCTAGATGCTCAAGCACTTTAGCAATCAGTTTGTTACGAGCATCTGGCGTTTTACCTAGCTTGTTTGATGTTAGATCGAGCTCATCAAACAGGCCGTTAAAGTCATCAGCACTGTCAGCGCCCATGGTGCTTTGTTCGATATCATTAAGAACATCACGCACATCATCAAGAATGAACTCACCATCAGCTCCAGCTTTCGCAACCACATGGAACAGCTCTGATGGCTTGAAGAAATAGCCTAGCTTGTCTAGTGCTTCTTCTTGAACAGCTTCTAGGTACTCTTTACCTTCTTCGCTCTTTTCATCGATTTGAGCGAACTGAATACCATCTTCAGAGAGCAATTCATTAGCGTAGCGATTTAGCTTATCTGAAAGGTATTTGTAGAAGATTAGGCCAAGGATGTAATCACGGAAGTCATCGGCAGACATGTTACCACGAAGGGTGTTGGCGATATTCCAAAGCTGTTTCTTTAGTTCTTGTTGATGCTGTTCGACCATGGGAGTTCAGTTACATATAGTTAAGTTGGCGATATTGTAACTGAAATAAGGGATTAACTAGAGTGTAGAGATCATTTTTAAACTACGAAGTGGCTAGAAAGGCTGAAATTACGCGCTGCTTAAAAGTTCCCAATCGCAATTCATCGAATGCATTAAGAGATCCTGTTGAATTGGATTCGGTATGATTAGCATTGCTCCAGTTCAATTTTGAGTTTACTTCCTCTCGCTCTTCTAAGAGACTATGACCAGTTAGGCAAGTACGTTGGGATTCTGACTCAAACTCTATCAAGCTCTCTGTTTTCGTAAACAGACAAGAGTCAGGAATGTCTTGTTCAATCCGCTCAGAAAACTCTATCAGGCTTTGTTCTGCAAAAGTAAACAACCACGCTTGTTGATTTACTGCCTCATTAACTCTAAGAATACGCCCAAGCACCATGTGGCAACAAACTTGAAGACGCGGGATATCCGTACCTTCGCTGATCATTCCAACGCTTACAATCC
>NZ_MCYD01000605.1:0-9671 GCF_002876325.1 Vibrio sp. 10N.261.52.A1 | reverse complement strand
GCATTTATAAGACCGTCATTAGTAACTTTAACGTAAAGGATTAGCACCACGTGACAACGAAGATTTTGCTTAATTGCGACATGGGAGAAAGTTTCGGCAACTGGAAGATGGGCGATGATGAATCGGTCATGGAATGGGTTGATATGGCAAATATCGCCTGTGGTTTTCACGCGTCTGATCCCCACGTGATGTCAAAGACTATTAAACTGGCCCAGCACTATCACACTCAAATCGGTGCCCACCCCGGTTATCAGGATCTCGTTGGGTTTGGTCGCAGGTCAATTCCTCACAGTATGGACGAAATCAGTGAACTCGTTTGTTATCAAGTTGGTGCATTACAAGCCCTGTGCCGTTATCACCATACTAGTGTCGGCTACGTGAAACCTCACGGTGCGCTTTATAACGATATGATGGCAAATACAGATGTATTTAATGCCGTCGCGCAAGCCGTAGCGGAATTTAACATCCCTCTTATGATCCTCTCTTCTTCTGACAACCAACAATATTTGGATATCGCTGATGATCACGACTTACCCCTTTTGTTCGAAGCATTCGCTGATCGAGCATATTTAAACAACGGTCATCTTGCGCCACGTTCGCAGAAAGGCTCGGTGTATGTGAACCAAGACGATATCTACAACCAAGTGATGCAGATCATTAACTACGGTTCGGTCACGACCATTGAAGGTGAAAGGCTACCTATCGAAGCTGACACCATCTGTGTTCATGGTGACAATCCTCAATCCATCGCACTCATTAGAAAAATCCGACAAGATCTCAACGCGTTTAATTAATAGCGGCACAATGAATGTCCTCGATTCCCTGCGCAAGAACAGAGGAAACACTCATGACGCACGAACATGGAAGTTGGAATAAAACGTATGGAAAGCAAATGACGAAAAACGAGATAAAATTTAATATCGAGCCTGTTGCTGAGTGCAGTGTGCTTGTGACGCTGCAGCCACTAAACGCAGGTTCTAGTGGGAGCAATGCACAATATATGGCTCACTTTTCAGATGCTATTCGCCAGAGCTTAGCCACAGTATTGATGAATGTCACTCCAGCGTACAACACAATATTGGTTGATTATCTGCCTTACCGAATTTCTGAAGAGCACTTTATTTCTCAACTCAAGTCGATACTGACAGAGGCAAAGGCGACATTTTCAAGTGAGAGTAACACTCGCAACATTATTGAATTACCGGCCTATTACTCAAACGAAACAGCTCTTGATTTAGATAGATATCAGGCCAAAGGTTTGTCGCTAGACGATATCATTCACTATCACACTTCTCAGACATACAGTGTCAGCGCTATTGGCTTTATCCCTGGCTTCGCCTTTATGTCAGACGTGGTTGAGCCGTTAGTTCTGCCGCGTCACTCTACTCCACGGCTCAGTGTCCCTAAGGGAAGTATCGCAATTGCAGATTCAAAGACTGCGATTTATCCGTCAGATTCTCCAGGAGGATGGAACATCATCGGTAACTGCCCTATTTCTCTGTTTGATCACGCTCAGTTGACTCAGGCTAACCAAATGCACGACCAACTTTCTCTTCTGAATGTGGGTGACTTTGTGCGCTTCAAAGCAATATCAAAACCAGAGTTTGTCGAGCTTGGAGGAGATGTAGGCCATGGTTAAATCAGTCAATAAAGCGAGCCTAACCATAGTGAAACCGGGGTCTTTAAGTATAATTCAAGACTTTGGACGTTTTGGCGTTTCTCACCTTGGTTTAACACAAGGGGGCCCCGTAGACGATTACTCCTATAGTTGGGCAAATCACTTATTAGCCAATCCCGTCAATCAAGCGGCGCTAGAAATCACTCTTGGTCAGTGTACTCTACAAGTCAATGATGATTGTGAGATGGCGATTTGCGGTGGTGACTTACAGGCAACTTTGGATGGCAAACCTTTACCCAACTGGAGTACATTTCAAGCGTTTAAAGGGCAAATGCTTTCATTTGGCTTACCTAGGAATGGACTCAGAGCTTATCTTGCGATTAAGGGTGGTTTCGTTGTTCCTGGAGTCCTTAACAGCAGTGCAACAGTAACGCGTGAAAAAATAGGTGGACTAACTCAAAATGGTGAACCTTGCCAAGTTGGAGACCAGTTAATTTTCACTAAGCAAGCTCTCCCCAAGCACTTTAAGCCTATTAGTGTCACTTTCCGGTATACACCCGATTACAACTTGCCTGTTAATTTAAGAGTCATTGAGAGCTACCAGAGCGAACTATTCTCAGAGTCAGCCAAGGAGACGTTTTACAACTCACCCTATATCGTGGACCAAAACTCGAACCGTATGGGTTATCGTCTTAGTGGTGAATCGGTGCACTCTCCAGATATATCACTGTTATCCGAAGGCATTGCGCTAGGTGCCATTCAGGTACCACAAGATGGGCAACCTATTGTTCTGCTCAATGATAGGCAGACTATTGGTGGTTATCCAAAGATCGGGTGTGTAGCAAGAATTGACTTACCACGTTTAGCGCAAGCAAAGCCCGGGCATCAGATTTCATTTAGTAAGGGGGATCGCTTGGGGTTGCAAGATGTGTGGTGTCAGTGGGCGAGGTTCTTCGGTTATTGATAATGAGCTTTCAGCCACCGTTGAGAATGGTGATTGCCTAAGGATAAAAAATCGGCTTACCTAAGTAAGCCGATTGTTCGTTTTAGTGGTGGTCTTGGCCTGAAACTTTCGCCAGCGCATTTGGGTACCCACGCTCTTGGGTCAACCCTATCGCTTTGTTTTCAATATCGTTTAACTCAAGTGACATTGTCACTGAATGTGTCTCTTCAATCGAGTCAGACTCTGGAATATCGAACCAGTGTTGAGCCACCTTCTGCGCAGCTTCTAATGTTGAAGACGCCTTTACTACTTCAAGCCTTGCATAGCGTTCACCACAGAAAGAGACATCTGAGGCTCTTAGGCTTGGGTCTGTACCTGGAATTTGTTGAGCGCCGAACAGAGGTTTTCCGCCAACTTGAGCAGAACTAAAACTCGGAATGAACTGCGACATATGCGTAATTGCCGCACGTGTTCTCAGTTCGAGCTGTTCTTCACTCCAACCAGATACGATCTTCTTGAGCAGTTTTGATGGTAACTGCGGTTGAGAAGAATCTGTCGAAGATGACACTAACCCGCCTTCAAACAGCGTGATCCCTTCCGTCATACCGTGAAGCTGGAATACACCGTCTGCATATGGTGTTAATTGAGCCATGCCTTGCGGTGTGCCTCTTGGGCCATGAAAGATAACCTCTGGCCACTCTTCCTTGCATTCTTGAGAGTATGGCCATTCTGTGACGTAAGCGGCTTTAAACTCAACAAGTCGCTGCTGCTTCGAGCCAACAAAGTCATCCACTATGCCGGTCTCAAAGCCACTGGCGTTAATTAAATAATCAGTGGTTAGTTTACGGCTTTGGTTATCAACATCGGTATAAGTCAAAGACCAACCTTGCCCCGTTGATTGAACCGATTGTAAACGGCTGTTAGTCAGCACGGTGCAGTTAGCTTGTTGTCCCAAAGAGAGCTGAGCGGTCGCAGACAGTCGGAATACACTCCAACCGTACTCTTGAACCATAGCAACGGGATATTTAAGCGTTTCTAAATCAGTATGTTTGGCAAAAGGAATGCACCACTCATCAAGTGATGTCGGTTTCAGTGGTTGTGTCTTCTTAGAAAGTGCGATGAGTTCTTTTTTGCTGTAGAGCTTATAGTATTCCTCGGGGTCACCAAGCACTTGGTTGCTTTTATCTTGTTTAACAAGCTCAGCATAAGCGTCTTTGATTATTTTTAGGCGAGGAAGTAAGTCCATTGGGTCCCCACCATCACTGTGTGGTACAGCAATGATAGTAGGACGAATATTGATCGTGTGAGGAAACAGACGAACAGTATCAATAGACTGAGTAAGTAACTGAAGACACTGCTCTACAGAAATATCTCGATACAAATTGCCGCCAGCGTGTAGGTGGCAAATCGGTGGACCATTAACCAAACTCGGCCCTTTTTCTAAGATCGTGACCTTAAAACCCAACTCACTGAAGTGAATAGCGCTTGTTGTTCCGGCTATACCACCACCAACAATGGCAATAGAAGCTTGATTTGTATCCGTTTTGTTGTGGCTCATCGTGTTCTGTAGAATAAGATTAACTGCCGCTATTCTACTTTTGTTCGAGGACGAATTAAAACACATTTTTATCAAGGTCTTAGGCTCCTTGATATTGGAATCTATGTAAAAAACTTAAATAATCTCTTGACTCAATAACTCTGAATCCTAGTTTCAAGGTTATTCTAACAGTCAAATTTGTCCTAAGTGACGCCACATAAAGGCTGTCTCAGTACTTGTAAAACAAAGATGTTAACTTATCCCTAAAGTTATCCACCGTTTTTGTGGATAACTGTTGATAACGTTCTCGCTAAGTTGCGCAAACCCTTTGTTTACAGGGACTAACCTCTGTTTATTAAATCGACATAAATACACATTAGGTTTCATTTAATGCTAAGAAATGTCGATTTTAAGGCGCTCAATCCCTAATTTATGCCGTTCGCTGGTCAAATAAAAAGCGGTCTAACTGTGGCTTCTATCCTTGGCTATTGCTTTGGTATAAAAATTCACAATCAGACCGCTTCAACAAGCTATTTAAGGTTTTCTATCTCAACTATCCAAAATCCTTATTTACAGGCGCCAACAGACGCTTGATTAAGCTGTTCACAACAGCGGCCAGTGTGATAAAGGTCAGCACAGGTAAAACAACCCACAACATCGGATGAAGCGAAGGCGAGAGTTCAAAGCCGAAACTCATCACACCTGCCACGCTCATTTCAGAACCTAGCGCAGCAATTGAGCCTGCTACCAGTGCCATTAGCCCATATTCACACCAGATAGTGTTAAGGATCCTTTTCTTGCTTGCCCCTAACGTACGGTACAAACGTATCTCTTGTTGCCTTTGAGATAAGCTAAGACGTAAGAGCGTAAAAATAAGCAATAATCCTGCAACGACGCCAAGTGCTGCCAACACGGTAATCGACCAAACAATCTGTTTAAGCAGCTCTTGGATCTTGCTGCCCATTACACGGATATCCATCAAACTCACGGTTGGATGATTCCGTGAGAGCTCGTTGAGCATTTGGTTGTGCTGATCTTCGACTCTAAAGCTCACTAACCAAGTCGAAGGAATTGAGCTCAAGACGTCTGGAGTAAAGATGAAGTAGAAATTTGGCTTCATTTCACGCCATTCTACTTTACGGATACTGTTAACCTTCGCTGATACCTTTTGACTATTGATGGTGAAAGCGAGCTCGTCTCCAATTTCCAAACCTAGTTGTTCTGCTACATCAGATTCAACAGACACGCCCTGCTCTTTCGTCCAAGTGCCATCAAGCACTTCATTATACTCTGGTAGTGAGTCGCCCCAAGTGAAGTTGATTTCACGGCTTAGCGCATCAGTTCGTTCAGATGTCTCGCTATATTCAGATGCTACGACACCATTGATTGTTGTTAGTCGCCCACGAATGATCGGGAAAGCTTGAGTACGCTCGACTCCGTTAGCATCAATGGTTTCCAAATAGCTGTCTTTCTCATAACTGGCGATATTCAGTGCAAATGCATTGGGTGCATTCTCAGGCAGGGTTTGTTGCCAGTCTGACAACAGATCGCTTCTCACCAACCAGATAATCGACAGCAACATCAACGAAAGCGCTAACGAGCCAAATTGTATGCCCGTTGCAAGCGGCGTACGATTAATTCGACTTAAAGCTAAGCGCATTGATGTCGATGTCGGAAGCTTGCCAAACAGGCGCAGTACAAACGTACTAACTAGGGCCAGAACCAAAAATAGGCACGCAATACCGGCTAAAACAATCCACACCAATAAATTGTCACCATACATCAACATCATTGGGATGATAGGCACCAACAGCAAAGCGAATTTCTTATAGCTATCGCGTGTCTTATGGCTTGATTGAATCACGCTAATCGCAGAGGTATTTACCAACCCAATCAACGGAATGCCAAGTGCAGGCACACCAATTAAAACACTGGATAAGATTGCAAGAATCGCAGGTTCGATACCGTAGCTTGGAAGCGGCGATGGCAGTAAATCACCAAGCGGAATACGTAGAAGAAACTCTAAACCGATACCAATCGCAATACCGAGTACGGCACCAATAACGACAAGTAATGATACTTGTACCGCTAGCCACTTAATGATCCAGGGTTTGCTCGCCCCCAAGCTTTTTAACATAGCAATGGTTTTTCTACGGCTCGCGACATAATGTTGGCACGTTAAGACCAAAGTCGTCGCCGCCATAATCACAACAATCGCAACAGTTAACGATAGGTATTGCGTGGTGCTTTCAAACATGTCGTTGGTACGGCTTGCTGAGTCTTGTGTACGCCAACGATCACTCGGGGTTAATTTGATACTGTCTTGAACAGTTTTGAGTTTTGCATCATCACCGTTTAAGAACAGTCTGAAACTTACACGACTTCCCGGTTGAATGGCACCTGTCGCATCAATATCATCATTGTGTATCAGTACCGCAGGCATTTGTTGGAATGGGTTGAAGCTTAACCCTGGCTCTTGGGTGATTCGTCCTGTTATGGTTAAGTCGGCATCTCCAATAGTGACATTGTCACCTATTTCAACTTCCAACTGCGCGAAAATACGTTCGTCCAGCCACAACTCACCGGGTTCAACGTGATTGCTCGATGCATTGTCTGCACCTTCTAGTAACATTTCACCACGCAATGGATAGTTGCTCTCCACCGCTTTAACTGTCACCAACTGCATCGAGTTATCGCTAAATGCCATAGTTGAAAAGCGAGTTAATTGAGAGCTTTCTAACTGCTCAACTTGAGTGACATCTAACAATGCTTGCGGGATTGGGTTTGCTGAGATGAACACGCTGTCAGCAGTCAGTGCATCTTTCCCCTGTTTTACGATGACCTGTTCCATGCGCTCAGCCAATGCTGATAATGCGAAAACACAGGCAATGATCAGTGTTAAAGCGATCGATACCGGCCATAGTTGTCCATGTCGAATCTCTTCAATGCTCCATGAAAACAGGCGCTTGTTCAGTCCGTTTGATGAATTCAATTTAGACTTCCTCTATCTGTCCGACATGCATCTTAAGCGTTCGTTGACATCGTTGTGCTAGCTTAGGATCGTGTGTCACCAGTACTAGTGTGGTGCCGTGAGAAGAGTTCAGTTCGAACAGTAGCTCTACGATTTTGGCCGCGGTTTGTTGGTCCAGGTTACCAGTTGGTTCGTCAGCAAATAGGATTTTTGGCTTGATCATGAACGCACGAGCCAAAGCTACACGCTGCTGTTCTCCACCTGATAGCTGAGATGGTAGATGATCGAGCCTGTCTTTTAAGCCAACCGACTCAAGTAACGCAGTTGCGCGTTCAATGTCTTCATCTTCGCCTTTTAGTAAGCATGGTAGTGTCACGTTTTGCAGCGCTGATAAGCTCGGAATCAATAAGAAACTTTGAAAAACAAATCCTACCGATTCACTTCGGATTTTCGCCCTGGCTTCATCATCTAGCTGTGAAAGTGGTTGTCCCAATAAATGGATTTCGCCTTTGGTAGGAACATCAAGGCCAGCCAGCAGTGTCATCAAGGTCGATTTACCTGCCCCAGATGTACCGACAATCGCGACTGTTTCACCTTCACGAATATCAATATCGACGTGCTCTAGGATTGTTAAATGTTCTTGATTAGTAGACACTGTCTTGGAAACAGCTTCTGCTTTAATGATGGATGTATGCATGACTCGACTAATTTCCTTTTTATTATTTATATTCTTTTCTACCGCTTCTTTGGCTCAAGGCTCTGCGTCAGCTCAAGATTCGAAGTTACTGATACTTGGTGACAGCTTGAGTGCTGGTTACAACATGGATATCAAACAGAGTTGGCCAAGTTTGTTACCAGATGCGTTAGCGAAACATGATAAAGCGGTTACCGTGGTCAACGGCAGTATCTCTGGCGACACAACAGGTAACGGTTTAGCTCGTTTACCCCAGCTACTAGAAGAACACGCTCCAGACACCGTCCTTATTGAGCTTGGAGCCAACGATGGTCTTCGTGGCTTCCCACCTAAGCTGATGTCTTCAAACTTAGATCAAATCATCGAGCAGATAAAAGCGGCGGGTGCGAGACCAATTATGATGCAAATTAAAATCCCACCTAATTATGGCAAGCGTTACAACCAGCAGTTTGAATACGTGTTTGCAGCGTTGGCTGATCAACAAAATGTACCCCTGCTTCCATTTTTCCTAGAGCACATCATCCTAAAACCGGAGTGGATGATGAACGATGGTTTGCATCCTAAACCAGAAGCTCAACCTTGGATTGCTGAATTTGTCGCCGAAGAATTATATCAGTATCTTTAGGTTTTAATGGTCTAGCTCAATAAATTTTACACAGCTTTACGTTAGCCTGAGTGCATATCACCGTTAACTGTAAGGTTATTTATGCTGATCGAACCTATTATCAAGGGTGTGGTAGCAAAAAGCGCTCACCCTCTTGGCTGTCAAGAAGCCGTAAAGCAACAAATTAGATTCGTTAAGAGTGCGCCGCAAATCAAAGATGGCCCTAAACGAGTATTGATCATCGGCGCTTCTTCAGGCTTTGGCCTGGCCGCTCGTATCGCCCTTACCTTTGGCGGTGCTCAAGCCGACACCATTGGCGTTTCATTCGAACGTGGCCCAAACGAAAAATCTCTTGGTAGTGCCGGCTGGTACAACAACATCTACTTCAAAAAAGAAGCGGAACGTGAGCACCGCACCGCTATTAACATCGTAGGCGATGCCTTTTCCCAAGAAACCCGCGCACAAGTTGTTGAAGCCATCGAAACTTATTTCGAAGGTGAAGTCGATCTCGTGATCTACAGTCTGGCTGCGGGTGTACGTCCCAAGCCCAATTCTGATGAATTCTGGCGTTCTGCGATTAAACCTATTGGTGAAAGCGTAACTGGCGCAACCATTTCTCTTGAGCACGATAATTGGGTGACCAACACGCTTGAAGCTGCCACTGAAGAGGAAGCAAAAAGCACACTCAAAGTGATGGGGGGCGAAGATTGGGAAAGTTGGATCGACGAACTCATCAATGCCGAATCTATCGCTCCCGGCTGTAAGACTATCGCTTTCTCTTATGTTGGCCCTGAAGTCACACACCCTATCTATCTCGATGGTACACTAGGTCGTGCAAAAATCGATCTTCATCAAACCAGTCATGCGCTTAACCTTGAATTAGCTAACTTTGAAGGCAACGCTTATGCGACTGTGTGTAAGGCGTTGGTTACCAAAGCAAGCGTATTCATCCCGGGCTTAAGCCCCTACTTGCTTGCGTTGTACAAAGTGATGAAAGAGAAACAGACGCATGAAGGGTGTATCGAACAAATGCAGCGCCTGTTTAGCACTAAGCTGTACGGTCAATCCAAAGTACCACTTGATGGCGAACGGTTGATACGAATGGACGACTGGGAACTAGACCCAGAGACACAAGCCCATGTGACAGAGTTGCTCAACAAGATGGATGAAAACAACTTCCAAACTCTGGGTGATTACCAAGGATTTAAAGATGAATTCTTGCAACTAAACGGTTTTGCACAACCATCGGTAGACTACAGTAAGAAATTGAATAGCGAAGACTTTATAAAATTAAAGCCCTAGTC
>NZ_MCYD01000604.1:0-4165 GCF_002876325.1 Vibrio sp. 10N.261.52.A1 | reverse complement strand
ACGTAAAGACGGCCCAACGTCTCTAATCTTCTCTCGTCAAAACCTTGCACAGCAAGAGCGTAGCGAAGAGCAAGTAGCTAACATCGCGAAGGGTGGTTACATCCTGAAAGATTGTGAAGGTAAGCCAGAGCTAATCCTTATCGCTACCGGTTCTGAAGTTGAGCTAGCGGTTAACGCTGCAGCTGAACTGACAGCTGAAGGTAAGAAGGTACGCGTAGTATCAATGCCTGCAACTGACGCATTCGACAAGCAAGACGCTGAGTACCGTGAATCTGTACTTCCATCTGACGTAACAGCTCGTATCGCTGTAGAGGCTGGCATCGCTGACTTCTGGTACAAGTACGTTGGTTTCGGTGGCAAGATCATCGGTATGACAACGTTCGGCGAATCTGCACCAGCAGGTGAGCTATTCAAGATGTTCGGTTTCACTACTGAAAACGTAGTAAACACAGCGAAAGAGCTTCTAGCTTAATCTTGATTCAGTTGTCTCACCTTGAAATAGGTTGATGCATACCAAAAGCCCTACATTTTCATGTAGGGCTTTTTTTGTATCTCACCTTTCACCGTTAAAACGTAAACCTTGCCCCCAGACGAAGTGTATTCTGGTTTAGGTTTTTACTATACGTGTGCTCATACGCAGCATCGACCGCAAGCCAAGAAAGAACGTCAACCGAGCTCACAACCCCGAAGTTGTTTAAACCATGTTTATGCGTGTCAGAATAGCTATAAAATGGTTGCAACGACCAACGCTCGTTAATAGAAACAATCGCCCCAGCCTCACCGATAAAGCCCTCATCGTAGTTTTTGGTGGTCTCTCTATCACACGGTCCAAGAATGGTGTCATTTCGGCACGAAGAGCGTCTCTGCGGCCTAACCCAATTCACCCCGCCAGAAGCGTAAAGCTCAACCTGAGAAGTAATAGGATGATACCAGCCCAACTGAACAGACAAATCAGACAGTGTCGTCGAAGAGCGTGTGGTCACAGAAGAGTCGAAACCGACGAAGAAAGTATCGTTTAAGGCATAGTTACCGCCGACGTAACCACCGTAAAGCTGCTTACTCCCTGAGTTATTGTAGGCACCGTCAAAGTAATCTTGAAAGCCATCGTCACTCACCCTCGTATTTTGATACCCCGTGTAGAGGTAATTCGATCCTTTTGAGGCTATACACGGAGCACTAATAAAACTTAAGCAAATGGTGGTAACAATAAGGGGGCGCATGCTGATGCTCTGTCTTTTGATTGGAATATATGAAGTGTAACTTAACCTCAATTGAACGATGTTTTATTTTTGTTTCAATTTTTTACAAATAGAGGCCCCCACTTCCTTTTTGTGCAAACCAACACCACCTGTGTATACGCTTAGCCTCTTACATTTACTTAAAGAACTAAAAAGTGCCGCAATATAGGATTGTATAGAGTAATTAATCAACAATGGTAACGAGATGCTTAGAAGACTATTCACTTCATTTACAATAATGCTTGCCTGTAACAGTGCCAATGCAGCTTTTTTCGAAAAAGAACTTTATACGCCTTTAGCTGAAGCTTATTCTTCTGATAAATCGATAGACAAATTCTTCTCATTGACCTGTAACCCGTGTTGGAACATGTCGACACTATTCGAAAAGAATAGTCGACTAAAAGAGCTAGAAATCAACCGTATTCATGCAGTTTTTGATGATCTGACTGAAACTTCGGCAAGGCTCTACTATACAGCTAAAGTGCAAGTCGACCCGGTTCCGCATGCTTTGCTTTACGAACTATTTGCGATCGTCCAATCAACTGGTGAATTGAAACTTTCGGATGCTGATTTATTATTTTCTGATTTTAAATTGCTCAATACACAGCAGTTGTCAGAAGATCAGCTCGTTGAAGTCGAATCAATGATCCACGACTCTATAAATCTAACAGAGAGCGCCCGAATCTCGGCAATTCCTGCATTCGTCGTCAATGGCAAATTCAGCGTAAATTTATCGAACCATCGTTCTATTGATCAGTTTATCGATACACTTAAGCGTCTAAAAGACGCATAACGTATAGGGTTCTTAGGAGGAAATACACTTCCTCCTAGTGCAGCAAGACTACCCTCTACGAATCACTAGTGTGACTTTTCCTCCAACGTTATTGTTTGAAAGTAAAACAATCCCATCTAAAACCTTCGTCAACTCAGATATGAGTATTAATCCAATACCATATCCTTGCTGTGATTTAATTTCCCCTAGCGTCCCCGCATTGAACGCGCTGACGATTTTCTCTTCTATGCCACAACCATCATCGCAAAAACGTAGTACGTCATGTTTGGGATAACGAGCTAAAGAGACCTTGATTTCTGATTTTGCATGCTTCAACGCATTCGAGATAATGTTGAGAAATACAATCCTTACGATAGCGCTATCTGTTTGTACAAACGTGTCACATCCATATGTTGTCAACGTTTGATGTGAACCAAGAACATTGTTGAACGATGATAGAATAGTTTGCAGGTTAACTTGTCTTTTGACCGCTTGGATATCTCCGTTCATCAATTTAAACAAATACAAACTGCTCTCACATAAGGTGTTCAAACTATCAACTTGAGTGGCCAATTTCTTTGCCAGATACTGATTATCACCTTGTTCATAAAGGAGCATATCACTAGTCAGTTGAATTGAAGCTAGCGGGGTACGAATGTCGTGTGGCAAAGATGCATAAATAACTTTTTGTTTGTTTATCAAGCTACTCAGCGATTCTGCCATGATATGCTGGTTATCGATTAAGTTACGAATAGGTTCAGGACCTGTTCTACAAGCGCGACTCGCAAAGTTTCCTTTCATATACTCGGTTGATAATCGCTGCATTTCTTTCAAGCCATTCGACCAGGTCCTCAGTGATATCAAGAGAACTAATAATGTGCATGTAACCTGTAACAGACCATCAAGTAAACCTAACCACCTAAGTCGCTTAACATGTGCGTCATCTTGATATGCTTTACTGTTAAATGCACCGAGAATAAAACGGTCAGTATCGTAACGTTTTACAATTGTATGAATGTCGCCTTTCGATTGGATTTTGTCAGTATCAGAAGCGACATCACACTGAAATCGCCAAACATTATCTGCACCTATTTGCCGGCTCTGATCATGTTCAATAAAACCTTCAATAACCATTTCAACGCGTTTAAGGTTGAGCTCACGTTCTGCATCTTTTTTCAAAGGCAGAATAAGGCTAAAAGACAATACCGAACTAATTAAATAACCTATAACAACAGATGCAACGATTTGAGACAAAAAAGCATTCATAACTTGCTCACTGGATGTGCTAAATAAAACCCTTTAGCTCTTCGATTTTTAATTAGCTGGATCTCGGGTAAGTAACGAAGTAACTTTTTACGTAATGAAGAAATACGCATATAAATGGAGCGGTCTTCGACATGGTAACTAAATCCATGAATCTTCTCGAAAATATCACTAACCATCATAGGCCTATTGGCATCGATTAAAACCTCGACTAGTTCGTACTCTGAAGGGATCAAGCTAACAACAATGTCGTTATAAATAAGAGCTGAATCTTGCTCGCGCAAGTAGAAGTTGTTTGAATCACAAGAGATAGTTACTTTTTTGTCGACCGCACTTAGTTGACGCTTGATACGCTCTACCAACACATTACTGCGAATAGGCTTCGAAACGTAATCATGCGCCCCTAAAACGAGAGAATTCGTTTCACATAATTCACTATCATTGGCTGTCATCATGATAATCGCAGACGGTATATTTTTTCGTTTTACTTCGCTTAGGATTTCCAAACCAGATTGCCCGGGAAGTTGTATATCTAACAAAATTAACCTAGGCTTTTTCGATTCAATGTGCTCTATCGCTCCTTCTCCCGTCGCTAAGGAATCAACGTTAAACCCCTCAACAATTGACAGTAAGTAACTGAGCATTTCTCTCAACTCGTTATCGTCTTCAATAATCAATATGTCTAACATTTGACAGCCTCTTTTTATGCCTACTAAACAACTTAAAGTATACCTTAAAGTAGCTTAGGCTTCTTTAAGTCAATGTAAGGCAGCCTTTGGATTATGCTGCGTCGTTACTTGATTAGTCTTTAACTCGATTACTATCGATACGAATACAAGCGATGTAATTTGATGTGAATAATAATTTGACGGGGGTCATGTCAATTGAGTAA
>NZ_MCYD01000603.1:3861-16700 GCF_002876325.1 Vibrio sp. 10N.261.52.A1 | reverse complement strand
AAACACATTCATTCTGCCTAAGACAACGGCACTATACGCCTATCAGAGACACATTAATTCACCATCAAGTACGTCACTGTAGTTAGGTTTTTGTCTAATCAGAGAGGAATGGACCTTGAGACATACTATTAAATTTAAAATTCAGATCGCCATTGCGATCATTATCGCCGTCGTGAGTGGTACCCAAGCTTGGATATCGGTTACCCAGCTAACTCAAGAGACTGAAGTCGCGATCAACCAAGAAATGAAGAATGTCAGTGTAGGGACGACCAACTACATTGCCGATTGGCTTTCGACTCGCAGTGACATGATGCTGGCCAATGAGCCAACCATTTCAAGCAACAGTAACTCAGACCGCGAATTATTGATCACCAAACAAGCCGGACAGTTCTTATCGGTTTATGCGGGTTTTAGCGATGGCACGATCGCTTATGGTGATAAAACGGAAAGCTGGCCAGCAGACTACGACCCTCGCACACGCCCATGGTACAAAGATGCCAACGCCGCATCAGACCTTATCATTACTGAACCGTATCAAGACTTCGATGGCAGCATCGTCATCAGCTTTGCGAAAGCCTTTAGCGGCCAAAAGCAGGGCGTACTGGCTGCGGACTTAACCGTGACGAGCATTATCGATACGGTTCTTAACGTAAAACTGGATAACGATGGCTTCGCCTTCTTAGTGGACGGTAACAACAATATCGTTGCGTACAGCGATGAAGCATTAAGTCAAAAACCACTCACAAGCTTAAACCCAGAACTGACCGCAAACCGAGTGTCACAACTGATTCAGAACCAAACCATCACCACATTAGCTTGGCCTGGTCAGGGAGATAAGTTGGTTTACATTGCTAACGTGCCGAATACCGATTGGTCTCTGGGCATTGTTATCGATAAAGAGCTGGCATTCTCTGCGGTCACTGATGCGATTCAATTCATCGCACTAACCTCACTTGTTCTGTACATCGTGATTTCAATCGCTAGCACCATGGTCATCAACCGACTGCTTTACCCACTACAAACCTTGTCAGAGGCGCTAACCCAGCTTGCTCAAGGCCGAGGTGATCTTACTCAACGAATCGATATCACCCGCATGGATGAGATAGGTAAGCTTGCTGAGCTAGTGAACCAATTCTTAAGTCAAATGCAGAGCATGCTGAAAGGCGTCGTTGAGCATAGCCACGATTTAAACAACCACGCTGAAAAAGCCAATCAACTGGCAACGCAATCCTCCATTCGTGTGGAGAATCAACAAAACGATATTAACCAGATTGCGACTGCAATTCATGAGATGTCAGCAACTGCCGCCGAAGTAGCAAGCCATGCAGAATTAACCGCATCCGCTTCTCAAGCCTCTGCAACCGCGTGTAATGACGGCCAAGAAGTAATTCAACAAAACCGTGATGCCATCACTCGCCTTGCGACCCAAGTAGAAGACGCAGCCAATGTGATCCGAGAGCTGGAAAACAACGCTCAAAGCATCAACCAAATTCTATCCACCATTCAAGGCATTGCTGAGCAAACAAACCTATTGGCATTGAATGCTGCCATTGAAGCGGCACGTGCTGGAGAGCAAGGTCGTGGGTTTGCCGTTGTCGCCGATGAAGTTCGAGTGCTAAGCCAAAGAACGCATGGCTCGACGGAAGAAATCCGCGTGATGATCGATACCCTACAGAAGAATACTGAACATGCGGTGGATAGCATGACCACCAGCACTCAACTGGCAGAAAACAGTGTTGGCTTTGCAGAACAAGCGCACGACAGCCTGTCTAAAATCACGCAAGCCATCAGTGAAATCAACGACATGGCACTACAGATAGCCAGCGCAGCTGAAGAGCAACGAGCAGTAAGCGAAGACATCAGTCGCAATACACAAGGGATCAAAGATGCCTCTGACGACCTAGCCCAACAAGCGGAAAGCAGCCGCAATAGCTCAAATGAGATGAGTAGTGCAGCTGAATCGATGCGTCGAGATGTGGAGCGCTTTAAGGTGTAAAGCCTCGCGACTCAAGCAAGCGAAACGGAGAACTGGAGCAAACCTATCCCTGAGGAGCAAAGCGGTGCATTTATTAAGAATCGCTTTGTTCTCAGTTCGGTTTGATGCATATTGATGAGCTAATTTATCCCAGACACAAGGACTGTTAATCGATGGGGTTCGAATGGTTGGCTCTCGCCGCTGCTTTTCTTTGGGCTATCGCAAGCCTAATGTCCGTAAAGCCAGCTCAACACTTAGGTTCTTTTGCCTATAGCCGCTGGCGTATGGGCTGTACTGCGGTCATCTTATCGAGCATGGCTTGGTTTACGGGTGGCTGGTCAACTGTCGAAACAGAGCTAATCACGCCGATGATGCTGTCTGGCCTGATTGGTATCTTCATTGGTGATACCGCCCTATTTGCCTGCTTGAACCGAATGGGCCCGCGCCAAGCTGGCTTACTGTTCTCTTGTCACGCTGTGTTCTCTGCGATTCTCGGTTACTTCCTGTTTAGTGAGAGCATGACCTCTGGCGAGCTTATTGGCTCGGCCTTGGTATTCAGTGGCGTATTAACCGCGATATTCTTTGGTCGTCGAGGCCAAGCTAATAACCAACTTGAAACCATCAAGGGCACCGTGTGGATTGGTGTCGCTCTCGGAATCACGGCGGCTATCTGCCAAGCATTGGGGGGGATCATCGCAAAGCCCGTGATGCAAACTAGCATCGACCCGGTAGCTGCCTCTGCGATTCGAATGATCACCGCCTTTGTTGCTCACTCCGCATTTCGCTTAACAGGCGCTAAGCTTTCACGGGCACTGAATCCGATGAATGGTCAGATATTCGCGATTACCGCAGTGAACGGCTTTCTTGCAATGGCGGTAGGAATGACGCTGATCCTGTATGCACTGCAAGAAGGAAATGTCGGCATGGTTGCTCTGTTGTCTTCAACCACACCTATCATGTTGCTGCCCATTCTATGGCTTTACACCAAGCAGAGACCAAACGCCTATGCTTGGATCGGTGCCATTGTTGCAGTGGCCGGCACAGGTATCCTAGTAAGATAGTGGCACTGGTATTCTTGTCAACTAATCGAGCTGCTCGCTAACTTCTCTAGCTAACTAACATTAAGAACGCGGGAATGGGAAAGCGGTCACGTCGTCGATATGGTCGTAACCTAAAGCCAGCATGATTAGCCTATCGATACCCAATGCAACACCCGCACAGTCTGGTAGGCCTGCTTTTAGCGCCTCAATTAGATGATGGTCAATCGGCTGAGGCGACAAGCCCATCTCAACACGCTTAGCATTGTCATCTTCAAAGCGTTTAAGCTGCTCTTGTGGCTTATCTAACTCATGGAAGCCGTTTGCCAGCTCGATACCTTTGAAGTACACCTCAAAACGGTCAGCCACTCGCGGATCATTAGGGTTAATCTTGGCTAGTGCCGCCTGTGAAGCTGGGAAGTCATAAACAAATGCGGGTACTGTCTGGCCAATCTTTTCTTCGACACCCACGCTAAATAGCAATTGCAGTAAAGTATCGCGGTCCTCTTCAGGATCGGCAATATCACTTAACCCAAGCTTGGCTGCCGCTTGTTTTAAAGTATCCATCGAATCTTCAAGCGGACACACGCCTAGCACGTCGATGAAGGCTTGTTGGTAAGTCATGCGTTCTGCCTCGCCTGACTTTAAGATTTTCTGTAGGAGCAAGTCCATCTCATCCATCAGGTCATGATGGTCAAAACCGACACGGTACCACTCCAGCATGGTGAATTCAGGGTTGTGGTAACGGCCGTTCTCTTCATTACGAAACGACTTACAAATTTGGTAAATGCAGCCACTTCCAGCTGCCAGCAAACGTTTCATATGAAATTCAGGGCTTGTCATAAAGAACAGAGGTTGCCCTTGCGCGTAACCTGGACCGACGAATTCAGTTTTGAAGGTATGCAAATGCACATCCGTCACCGTAGCGTGACTCATGGCTGGCGTATCGACCTCCATCACGTCTCGCTCTGCAAAAAACTGGCGGATTTGACTAAGGATATCAGCACGTTGCTTTAACTGCTTAATGGTTGCGGCAGGTTGCCATGTAGAGTGCATTACTAAGTTCCATATCACTGAATTCTAGGCGACGAAAATTATCACTTTTCGCTGCTTTTGTAAGCTTCTATCTTTGCTTTAATTAAACCATCGTGCTGTTTAGATGAAGCCATAAAATCACGTTCTACAATACAATTATTAATATTCAACCCCACTCAACATTGATAACAAAAATCATACTCAACAAGCCGTTAACACAAGCCCTGTGGACGAATCGTTATCAATAATTGATTGCCGTGATTGCAGTCACATAACCTATAATTTCTATGCCTCCATATGCATTACCGGAGCAAAAACCTAAATACATCAATTTTTCAAACACCCTCCTCTCTTACACTGAACCTACCACTTAAGGCTTAGAGGTGATAATCGGTTGATGCCGTTTACTGCTCTCTAAATAGGCTTTTTATAATAACAAGCGGAATACTCCGCATCACACTGGAGAATAACTGTGAAGACAATTACCACAGATATCGCAGTCATCGGCGCAGGCGGCGCTGGTCTTCGTACAGCTATTGCAGCAGCTGAAGCTAATCCTGATTTGGAAGTAGCACTGATTTCTAAAGTTTACCCAATGCGTTCGCACACGGTAGCAGCAGAAGGCGGTTCAGCAGCGGTAATTAAAGACGAAGATAGCCTAGATAACCACTTCAACGATACCGTTGGCGGTGGCGACTGGCTATGTGAACAGGATGTTGTTGAATACTTTGTTGAAAACGCGACTCGCGAAATGATCCAAATGGAACAATGGGGCTGCCCATGGAGTCGTAAAGAAAACGGTGAAGTAAACGTACGCCGATTCGGCGGTATGAAGGTAGAAAGAACGTGGTTCGCAGCCGATAAAACTGGCTTCCACATGCTTCATACTCTGTTCCAGACTTCGATGAAGTACGACCAAATCAAACGATTTGACGAGTACTTTGTGGTGGATTTGATCGTTGAAGAAGGCGAAGTACAAGGCCTTATCGCGATTCATATGTCTGAAGGTGAGCTTGTTACCATCAAAGCAAAATCAGTTGTTCTAGCAACCGGTGGCGCAGGTCGTGTTTATCACTGTAATACTAACGGTGGCATCGTGACCGGCGACGGTATGGCAATGGCTTATCGCCACGGTGTGCCACTACGTGACATGGAGTTTGTTCAATACCACCCAACCGGCCTACCGGGCACGGGCATCTTGATGACCGAAGGTTGTCGTGGTGAAGGCGGTATCATCGTCAACAAGAACGGCTACCGTTACCTACAAGATTACGGCATGGGCCCTGAAACACCAGTGGGCGAGCCGAAGAACAAATACATGGAACTAGGTCCTCGCGACAAAGTTTCTCAAGCATTCTGGCACGAGCAGCAAAAAGGCAACACCATCAAGCACCCTCTTGGTGATGTAGTACACCTTGACCTTCGCCACCTTGGTGAAGAGTACCTGCAAGAGCGTCTACCGTTCATCTGTGAGCTGGCAAAAGCCTACGTAAACGTTGACCCAGCAAAAGAGCCAATCCCAATTCGTCCGACTGTTCATTACACCATGGGTGGTATCGAAACTAACGGTACTTGTGAAACTCGCATCAAAGGCCTATTCGCGGTGGGCGAATGTGCGTCGGTTGGCCTACACGGTGCAAACCGCCTAGGTTCAAACTCTCTGGCTGAGTTCGTAGTATTTGGCCGCGTTGCCGGTGAACACGCTGTGAAACGCGCAGCAGAGTTCAAAGGCTGGAATGAAGAGTCTATCGCTAAGCAAGTAAAAGCGGTTGAAGATCGCATCGCAGCGCTGATGAACCAAGAAGGCGACGAAAACTGGGCAGATATCCGTACTGAAATGGGTCACACCATGGAAGCGGGTTGTGGTATCTACCGTCAAGAAGACTTGATGCAAGAGACCATCAACAAGATCACTGAACTGAAAGCGCGCTACAAGAAGATCAGCATCAAAGACAAAGGCAAGGTGTTCAACACTGACCTACTTTACGCTATCGAAGTGGGCTACGGCCTAGAAGTCGCAGAAGCGATGGTTCACTCAGCGATCCTTCGTAAAGAGTCTCGCGGTGCACACCAACGTCTAGACGACAACTGCACAGAACGTGATGACGTGAACTTCCTGAAACACTCTCTATCGTTCTACAACGAAGATGCAGCACCAACCATAGACTACAGCAACGTTAAGATCACCAAGTCTCAACCAAAAGCACGTCTGTACGGTGAAGCAGCAGAGAAAGCCGCGGCCGCTGAAAAAGCTGCTGCAGCGAATGTCGCTCAAGATGAGAACCGTGAAGAGGAGAAAGCGTAATGTCAGCGAATCGTATCCAAAAAGTAGACATTCTGCGCTACGACCCAGAGAAAGATGCAGAACCTTACATGCAGACTTTCGAAGTACCTTTCGATGAGACCATGTCGGTACTAGACGCGATTGGTTACATCAAAGACCACCAAGACAAAGACCTTTCATACCGTTGGTCTTGTCGTATGGCGATCTGTGGTTCTTGCGGCATCATGGTTGATGGCGTGCCTAAGCTAGCGTGTAAGAGCTTCTTACGTGACTACCCGAACGGCCTGACCATCGAGCCTTTAGCTAACTTCCCAATCGAGAAAGATTTGATTGTCGACATGACGCCGTTCATCGAGCGCCTTGAAGCGATCAAACCTTACATCATTGGTAACGACCGTAAGCCTGAAGACGGCACTAACCTACAAACACCTGAGCAAATGGCTAAGTACAAACAGTTCGCTGGTTGTATCAACTGTGGTCTTTGCTACGCAGCATGCCCTCAATTCGGTCTAAACCCAGAGTTCATTGGCCCTGCGGCACTGACTCTTGCTCACCGTTACAACCTAGATAGCCGTGACAACGGCAAAGATGAGCGTATGAAGCTTATCAACGGTCAAAATGGCGCTTGGGGCTGTACGTTTGTTGGTTACTGTTCTGAAGTATGTCCAAAGAAAGTAGACCCAGCAGCGGCGGTTAACCAAGGTAAAGTTGAGTCTTCAATGGACTTCGTTATCTCGATGTTCAAACCTGACGGTACATCTGTTAGCAAGAACCAAGTAAAAACTGCAGAGGAGGCATAAGATGAGCAATCGTAAGCCTTATGTTCGTGAGATGAAGAGAACTTGGTGGAGCAACCATCCGTTCTATCGCTTCTACATGCTACGTGAAGCAACTGTACTGCCTTTGATTCTGTTCATGGTATTCCTAACCTTTGGTTTGGGTGCGCTAGTGAAAGGCCCTGAAGCGTGGGCTGGTTGGTTGAGCTTTATGGCGAACCCTATCATTGTCGGTATTAATATCGTGGCACTGCTAGGTAGCTTAATGCACGCTCAAACCTTCTTCAGCATGATGCCTCAAGTAATGCCAATCCGCCTAAAAGGTAAATTGGTAGATAAAAGAATCATCGTACTGACTCAGTGGGCAGCGGTGGCTTTTATTTCTTTAATCGTTCTTGTTGTGGTGTAAGGAGCTTTCGTTATGAACACAAACTACAAAGTTAAGCCTGTTAACCACAACCCTCAACGCTCTGATGAGCCAATTTGGTGGGGCCTATTCGGCGCTGGCGGTACTTGGTTCGCGATGATCACGCCAATCACGATTCTAGTGTTAGGCATCTTAGTGCCAATGGGCATCATCGATGCAGAAGCAATGAGCTACGAGCGTGTGTCTGAGTTCGCCACTAGCATTATCGGTGCACTATTCATCATCGGTACTCTAGCACTGCCAATGTGGCATGCTATGCACCGCCTTCACCACGGCATGCACGACCTAAAATTCCACGTAGGCGTTGCAGGTAAAGTGGGCTGCTACTTCTTTGCAGGCCTAATTAGCGCATTGTCTGTTATTTTCATCTTTATGATTTAAGAGTTAAGAGCAGATTCGGGATTCGAGTAAGCGAGTCACGAAGAGCCTGATTGAAAGCAGATTCGAGTTTCGGGTAATCGAGATGCGAAAAGCTTAAGAGCAGAAAAGCGAAAGCAGAGCGAGATTATCTCGTTCTGCTTTTTCACAGATACATTTTCAAGCTTCACTGATTCAGTAATTTTATGCTGCAATTGACCGCAACAGTAGAGCTGGAAGCGCGCGGTCTACCATCTGGATGGTAGGTGCTCAACCCTGCCTTTGTGACTTCCCCATCAGAGATTGAAAAATGCAGTTGATAAGTCGCGCCCTCTACTGTCATGGTGCCAGATGGGCCGGAAGCCCCTTTTGACCACTTTGCATCATTAACCGACTGGTATTGGGTTAAGCAGTGATGCATCTTACCTAATTTTCCTTTTTGCGCTACGCCATACCGTTGTGCGCTGTACTCGTCTATCGTATAGGGTGAATCTGCGCTTAATGAATGGATTTCAACATACTCTTTCTCACCATAGTAATCGAGCACCTGCAAAGCAATATTTAGAGTTAATGAAGCCACTATTGCTATCCATAATACTGGTTTGTTGTTTTTCATTTATATACTCATTATTGATTATTCGCATTAATGGCTTCCGCTAAGTGATGAGATCCTTCACAACAACTTGTTATCAATGAACCCATGTTGGCGGCCTTACTTGTCGATGCGCAGCTAGAGTAGACAGATAAAGAGGCCAATCCCCGTATATTGGCCTTGTTGTTCTAAATCAGTGAGCACTTAGAGCTCTTGGTTACCCATGCTCTTATTGCTGTGTAACCTTCTTGGTTTGGTCCATTAACCCCAACGCTCCGAAGCCTGTAATGACATCGAGGTTGGTTTTCAAACCCGTTTCGTCACTGCCGCCGATGTAGTTTTGTGGCATCTGCACTTGGAAGTTCTGCAGGTTGTTATACAGCGAGTTAGCGACCTCACGGTTCAGCTCGGCCAGATACACCTCACGGTTGGCCCCTAGCGCGGCATATTTCGCTTTCAACACTTCCGCTTCCGCTCGACCTTTTTCAAGAATCGCTCTTGCTTCAAATTCAGCAGATAATGCATTGGCCTTTTGAATCGCCAAATTGGCTTCTGCGGTTGCCAGTTCCTTCTCTTTTTCAACTTCAGCTAATCGCTTAGTTTTCTCGACTTCGACAATTTCACGTTCAGCAATTTGACGAGCTATTTCCACTTCTTTCTGCTGGGAAATAATCGCTAACTCTTTGCCTCGCTGCGCGTCTTGGACTTCTCGAGTACGCTGAATCTCTTTACGGAGTTGCTCGGTCTCAGCTTGCGCTTTTGATGTTTCTTGCTCCTGAATCGCACGGATACGGTCGGCCACCAAACGCTTCTTATCCGCCAGTAACTGATCAAGTTGCTTTTCTGGCTGCGGATCACCAATCGTGACCTGGGTTACTTGAATGCCGTATTGTGATAACGGGTTGTCCTGACGGATAGGCTGACCCGTGTTATCCACCACCGGCACTGTCTTCCAAACCAGTTGATTGGTTCGTTGCAATTGATTCGAGTTCGATTGATTGACACCAACCGGCGCAAGATCTAACTCTTCCACTTCAACCTGACGACGCTCCGTCAGGTAAATGCCCTCGCGTAGCTGATCACCCAATTTAGATTTGAATTGGTTTAAGCCACCTTGGAAGAACTCCTCGCCCGTGTATTGAGTCGCCGTAATCACTGTCACATTACGCGCATTTTTAACCAACAATGCATCGATCAAATTACTGTTGTTACGAAACTCCTTATGCATCTTTTCCACTGCCTTCGGGTCATTACTGAGCTTAAAACGGAACGTCACCGGAATCTCACCAATGTACGTATCAGCAAAACGCACCTGCACCGGATCTAACCTCTGATAAAAATCTTCCCCTTTACTGTTGCCAAAAGAGACCGTAATCACCTGATCATACTGGGTTATCTTGGATAAAAACGGCATTCGGAAATGAATACCGGGCTCGGTAAAGACATCCAACTCACCAGTAATATTGTTTTGATGCACGTAGCTGTAACCGGCATCGGTCATCAAAACTGAACTATTAATTGTTAAGCCTAAAGCCAGCAGTGGTACGCCGAATACTGCCGCTTTCAGCCCTTTATGTAGTAACTGACGTCGTTCTTCTATTTTCAAACCTCTTCCTAAGCCTCGATTTTCCATGTCATTCTCCTTTAGGGTTGTCATTGAGTTAAACCGAAATAAATCAAACTGATATGCAACTCGCTGACCACGAGAAATAATGTATCAAATTGTTACACTTCGGAACAATCGAAAGATTCATCAAATAAATAAGGTTTTATCGAAAAATACAAATAACCTCTACATCTACAAACTTTGAATTTATGAACTTTGACTATATGGACATGGCTCGAGAGGAAAGTTAAAACTGAATTAAAAAGGGAGGTAGCAAAAAACATCGTCATCAGCCAATGGCTGTCACGGCTTTGCAGACTAATCAATACGAGGTCTGTTGTTTCTGTCTTTATGATTTAAAAACAACAAAGCTGGCATCTTGCCAGCTTTGTTGTGAGCTACGGGTTGTATCTCATTAAGATATGCTCATCAAAGAAAGGTAGCAATGTCATCCAGTGACTTCTTATGCATCGCGTGTTCGGGGATGGTCGCATCCTCTTCAGGGTAGCCGGTAACAATTAACATATAAGGGCGATCGACCTCATTGTCCCGTCCACAAATCTTGCTCAAGAAACTCATTGGCTTTGGTGTATGAGTCAAAGTACCCAAGCCAGCATTGTGTAACGCTTGAAGCAAAAAACCAGTGGCAATCCCGACAGACTCATGCACGTAATAATTGACTTGTTCGCCATCGTTCGTCATGCCGCCTTTCTTCTTTGCAAACACCGCAATGAGCCATGGTGCTTTTTCTAAGTAAGGTTTACTGGCATTGGTGCCAAGAGGTTTAAGTGCGTCTAACCACTCTTGCCCTGCTCGACCTTGATAAAAAGAATGTTCCAACTCTTCAGCCGCTTGGCGTATCTGCCCTTTAACGTCGGCACTATTAATAGCAACAAAATGCCAAGGCTGATGGTTAGCACCACTCGGGGCGGTTCCTGCCGCTCGAATGCAGTGTTCAATCACGTCTTTTGCCACAGGGCGATCAGAGAAGCTCCGAATTGAATGACGCCTCTGAAGTTGCTCAAGGTTATGAAGTGCTCTTGCTGCCATTTCTTGTGGCGGATATTCCACAAAATCGTTGAGCGGATGATGTTGTTCAGGTGTCGACATAGTGCTTCCTTGCGCTTACTGGTGTTTGATTCACTATAGTCACAAATTTTCGATTCGCCTGTTCATCTTTATCAAAGCAACGTGATAGTGAGATGCAGTTCAACTATTCACCAACCGTTCTTTGCCTCGCATCAATTGGTTTTAAAAAGTCGCTTGAGAACGCATTTGAGGCTCATCATTAGCGCAAATAAAGAAAGTTAATAGCACGATCTCTATCACTAATAAGAGCTCCTTGATTTTGATTTTTGCGATTACCATAATCGCAACCCATTGTTTAAATTGAAGTCATTGATAAAACCATTAGCATTTGCCCCTTTCTTATACAAACGGTTACCTATCCATGCACCAATCAGATACAGCTTTAAACAGTCAAAGCGGGCGTTGGACACAGCACGATACTCAATGGGTATTGAGTTTATTTGGTACAGCTGTCGGCGCAGGTATTCTCTTCTTACCTATTAACCTAGGCCTAAGTGGTTTCGTTCCATTGCTCATCATGGCAGCCTTGGCATTCCCTATGACTTTCTTAGCGCACCGTGGCTTTACTCGCTTCGTTCTATCTTCCAGCCAAAAAGACGCAGACTTTACCGATGTCGTTGCTGAGCACTTTGGAGCCACTGCGGGACAAATCATTTCACTGCTGTACTTTTTGTCTATCTTCCCAATTTTATTAATTTATGGTGTCGGGCTAACGAATACCGTCGATAGCTTTATGGTTAACCAAGCTGGGCTAGAGTCACTGCCGCGACCTTTGCTGTCGGGGGCCTTAGTGACAGGGTTAATCGCAGTGATGATCGCTGGCGAGAGAATCATACTTCGTACACTCTCGTTGATGGTTTATCCCCTAGTCGCGATTCTGCTATTTTTGTCTGTCTACTTGATTCCAAGCTGGCAGGTTCCTGAGCTGACAATGCCTTCATTATCTTCTTTGGGCAGCACGCTATGGCTATCCACGCCAGTAGTGATCTTCTCATTCAGTCATTTAGCAGCACTCTCTTCTTTTGCCCACGCTCAACGCAGCCATTACGATGACAGCGCAAGAGTAAAATCAGAGCACATCTTACAACGCACCAGCATCATGCTGATCCTGTTTGTGATGCTGTTTGTATTTTCTTGTGTTCTGACACTGTCTCCTGAACAGCTAGCACAAGCGAAGGAACAAAACGTGTCGATTCTGTCTTATCTGGCCAACGTTAAAGACAACCCGTTTATTGCAACGCTTGGCCCGATTGTGGCTTTCCTAGCAATAACATCATCATTTATTGGCCACTTCTTGGGCGCGAGAGAAAGCATGGTCGGGATGCTAACCAAAAGTACCTCCCTATCCACACCTTTGGCTCATAAAGTGACAATAATCTCGCTG
The DNA here is from genome assembly GCF_002876325.1 of Vibrio sp. 10N.261.52.A1. Lineage (NCBI taxonomy): Bacteria > Pseudomonadati > Pseudomonadota > Gammaproteobacteria > Vibrionales > Vibrionaceae > Vibrio > Vibrio sp. 10N.261.52.A1. The sequence goes on along the minus strand of NZ_MCYD01000603.1, from coordinate 4,138 downwards.
TTTGCATCGATCTGGGTGGTAGCGATTGTCAACCCGAGCATTTTAGGGATGATGGAAGCCTTGTCTGGGCCTGTAATTGCGATGATCTTGTTCGTTATGCCTATGGTGGCTGTGTACAAAGTGGAGGCGTTACGCCGCTATAGAAAGGATTTATCCTGCGTCTTCGTCTTGTTGGTGGGTGTCGTCGCTGTAAGCGCTTTAGTGTTTAGCTTAGTTAAGCCATAGCGGGTTAGGGACGAAAAGCAGATACGGGATTCGAGTAAACGAGTATCGAAGT
>NZ_MCYD01000603.1:0-3076 GCF_002876325.1 Vibrio sp. 10N.261.52.A1 | reverse complement strand
GGTAAACGAGTATCGAAGTGCTTAAGAGCAGATACGGGATTCGGGTAAACGAGTATCGAAGTGCTTAAGAGCGAAAAGAATCAAAGCAGCACAATACTATTTTGTTCTGCTTTTTTTGTTTTTCATATCTCGTATACTCTCATCTGCCCTTCAAGCTCTTCGCATTCCGTATCTCGTTTACTCGCATCTGCTTTTTAAATGCAAAAAAGGCCGCACAAGCGACCTTTTTCATTTCACTGAACCACCTTAAATCAAGGTGAGTACAATCAAATTACTTCACACGACCAACGTATTCGCCAGTGCGAGTATCTACTCTTACAACTTCACCGATAGCGATGAATAGAGGTACGCGAACTACCGCGCCAGTTGCTAGAGTTGCAGGCTTACCACCAGTACCCTGTGTGTCGCCTTTTAGGCCAGGATCTGTATCAGTTACTTCGATCTCAACAAAGTTTGGTGGAGTTACTGTGATAGGGTTATCATTCCACAACGTTAGAGTACATACGTCGTTCTCAACTAGCCATTTAGCTGTGTCGCCAACTGCTTTTACTTCAGCTGCGATTTGCTCGAATGTCTCGTTGTTCATGAAGTGGTAGAATTCGCCATCGCTGTATAGGTAGCCTAGTTCAACGTCTACAACGTCAGCTAGTTCTACTGTGTCGCCTGACTTAAATGTTTTCTCTAACACTTTGCCTGACAGCAGTTTACGAAGTTTTACACGGTTAAACGCTTGGCCTTTACCCGGCTTAACGTATTCATTTTCGATAATTGAGCAAGGCTCGTTATCCATCATGAATTTTAAACCGCCTTTGAATTCATTGGTGCTTACTGACGCCATGATTTCCTCTTACACATCTTTGAGTTGATTTCAATGCCGCATATCATAACCCGAAAAGTCGAATCTGTTGAGCAAAACTGGCTCAAACAACTATCGAATGCGATCTCAGACCCGACAAAACTCCTTGAAGCATTGGAAATAGACCCAACACCATGGCAAGCAGGCTTTGCCGCACGCAACCTATTTGCGTTGCGAGTACCGTTAAGCTTTGTCGAGCGAATGGAAAAAGGCAACCCGCACGACCCGCTATTACGTCAGGTTTTGCCATTGAGCGAGGAGTTCGAAGTTCATGAAGGCTACTCGGCCGATCCACTAGAAGAGCAAGACAACGCGATCCCGGGGTTATTGCATAAATACAAAAACCGAGCCTTGATGATTGTGAAAGGTGGCTGTGCGGTCAACTGCCGTTACTGCTTTCGACGCCACTTCCCTTATCAAGACAACAAGGGTTCTAAATCGGTGTGGCAAACCAGCCTCGATTACGTAGCTCAACACTCTGAGATTAACGAGGTTATCCTTTCGGGTGGCGACCCACTGATGGCCAAAGACAGCGAAATCGAATGGCTGATTCAGGCTGTCGAACAAATTCCACATGTAAAAACCGTTCGTATACATAGCCGTTTGCCAGTTGTTATCCCAGCTCGTATTACTGACGAACTGTGCCAAATTTTATCTAAGACTCGTCTAAATGTAGTGATGGTGAGCCATATTAATCACGCCAATGAAATCAATGCAGAGCTCAAACAGGCCTTCCTTAAATTAAAGCTTATTGGCGCGACTCTGCTTAACCAGGGCGTGATGCTAAAAGGCGTGAACGACAGTGCTGACGCATTAAAAGCACTCAGTGAAAAGCTATTCAACGCTGGCATTCTACCGTACTACATGCATGTACTGGATAAGGTTCAGGGCGCCGCTCACTTCTGTATCTCAGATGAAGAGGCGAAGCATCACTTCAAGGGATTAATCTCTGAGGTTTCGGGCTACCTAGTACCCAAGTTAACCCGCGAGATCGGTGGCCGCAGCAGTAAAACACCTCTCGACCTACACATTGAGTGATAAAGCATAATATTGAATGATAAAGCAAACAAAAGGGCCAGCAACATCCGTTGATGGCCCACAAGTCGGTTAATGGTTCTTAAACCCTTCACATTTTCACTCAAACACGGCTGAGGTTAGCGGCTGTTTAATTAAGTCCCTTTTCAGTTAGGTAAAACAATAACCTTTGGCCACGTACAGCACACGATCAAACACATCATAGGAAGTAACGAATACCGAGCCCAAAAGCAATGTCCGCAGAATTATCCATGTTGATAATGTTTTCGATCATACTGGCTTCTAACATGGCGTTGCCAAGATTCAAACGATAGCCCAGAACCACTTCATTAGAGGCTTCAGAGAACGCCCCCTCATCTTCCAACAAACCTTGGTACCAGTGATATTCAACGAGCACTTCATGAAAATAGCCAAATTTGTAACCATATCCAAAGGCGACCGCTCCGGTAAAATCGCGGATTTCAGTGCCTATCAACGCACTATTGTTGTCATTGTGCGTGACGCCAGCGCTTGCAAAAAATGAACTCGCCCCTCGGGCAAGGCTGTAATTCAACTGTACAGCTTGCTCAAAAGCACTTTTTTTGAATGGACCGCTGTCGACATTTTTGTAATAAACGCTTCCCCCGATGGCAAGTGCACTCGTATTCGAAGAAAAAAGCTGGTACTGAGTGTACCAATGCAAGGCTTTCGCTAACGCTTCCCCCTCGAAATCATCAATCGATACACCGTATTCATCACTGGATATATGGAATTGGTGTTTGCCTGCTTCATCACGTCCGTTTTGTCCAATACCGAAAAAACTGTGGAAGTCCATGGTCAATGAGTCTAGGTGATTATTGGCCGCATAGGTGTATTGATATTTCACTTCGGTTTGCAATTGAGGGTTAACCTGCCAGTTGGCACCGACGAAAATATGATTCTGATAATAATCAAGGTCTGCCGTATCAGAACTTGCCCAAACACTCGCCATCGTGCCCGATGCAAACAGCTCTACGCCATGGTTTCCCACCGGAAAAGCTGAACGTAGCTCCGTGGTCAAATGAGTCGACTGCTCGGGAGATTGAGCATAAGTACGAAGCGGGGTGGGAGGTTGAGCTGCGATAGCCGAGAGTGAAATAAAAGTCGTCGCAATAAGAAACAGCATCGATATGACTTTATTAGAGAGAATCTTAACCATTACAAAAC
>NZ_MCYD01000602.1:0-16019 GCF_002876325.1 Vibrio sp. 10N.261.52.A1 | reverse complement strand
CTATTAAAGAGTATAAAAATGAGAAAGTTAGCGTTAATTACAGCGATTAGTTTAGTCCTAGCTGGTTGCGGTGGCGGCAGTAGTGACAGCAGCAACACGAGCGAAGCACACACACCATCATCTATTCAAGGCACGATCGACTCTGTTTCAGGCGACACCATTGTTGTAAATGGCTACACCTACCACATTGACAGCGCGCATTATGCAGGTGAAGAAGTTGCGATTGCCGACCTAGAAAAAAACATGATGGTTTCCATCTCCTCTAACGCTCGCAGCGCGTCAACTCATGCTAGTGGAGCCCAAGTTGGTCTGGAGCCAACAATCGTTGGCTTGATTAGCAATACTGATCACGCAAATGGCACATTTGCAGTCAACGGCATACCTCTAACTTTCTCAGCGCTTTCGACTGAGATTGAAAATGGCGATTGGGTGATGGTGTCTTCTCTACCGACTGCTAACGCAGGTTATAAAGTATTGTCGGTAGTGAAATTCGAACACTCTAACTTAACAGAATCGGTTGAGGTTGAAGGACTAATCAGTGATTTAAATGAATCAACGTTCAAACTCGGTGCAAACCTAAGTGTTGAGTATTCAAATGCCTACATCGATAACGACGATTACAGCTCTGAGTTATCTAATGGTCTTTGGGTTGAAGTAACAGGTTCAATGACAGGCTCAATATTGAAGGCAGACGAAGTGGAAGTTGAAGACTTTGATGAAATCAGCAATGACACGGAAATCGAAGGCATTATTACTTGGGTGGCGAACGACCAATCATCATTTGATTTAAGCTATAAAGGTCGCTTTGTTGTAAATAACAGCACTCGTTACGAAGACGGAAACAAATCGAACTTAACCGTTGGTGCAGAAGTTGAAGTCACAACGAAAAAAGCTAACGGCGACAATGTTGCAACCGAAATCGAATTTGAACACGACGATGATGCACAAGATTGGAATGACAACGATATCGACCTAGAAGGCATTGTTCAGAGCATTGATGAATCAGCATTGAGCTTTGTTATTCAGACAACTTCTGGTAATAAAACCGTCTACGTTAACCACAACACTCGCTATGAAGATGGCTTAACGTTCAACACGCTAACCAATCAACGAGTTGAAGCAGAAACGTATAAGGTAAATAACCAATACATCGCTAGCGAAATCGAAGCTGAAGACAACAACTAAATGTCATGAGTTTAAAAGCCACGTATCTACGTGGCTTTTTCATTTAGTATAAATATCAGCCGCTTATGGTATTGTTTGCTTATCCAAGATTCAGGGTAAGGAAATAGAAGGAATGACTATCATATACGGAGAACTTCGATTAGAAACCGTCTTAAGCTCCGAGTTCGGCGACCTGTTTGATTGCGTTAAGCAAGGTATCTTCGAACACGTCGACAATGTATTTGGCTGGGATGACAAGTTTCAACGTAACCGCCTCTCAAACGACTACCACCGCTCTTGGTTTCATTGGGTGTATAGAGACTCTCAAAAGGTCGGACTTACCTGCTTCAAACCTTATGACAACGCATATCATATCCACCTTCTGATCATTGACCCTCAATACCAAGGCAAAATGCTCGGTAAAAAAGTAATGTCACTCATCCACACCAAAGCCCTTCGAGAGCAACGAAATCAAGTCACCCTCTCTAGCTTTAGGAGTAACGCTCGCGCCATCAGCTTTTATCAGACGCTTGGCTATAAAGTTGTTGATGATAGTGATGAGGATTTTGTCGGAATGGCTCTCTCCCTAAATAACCATTAATGATCCATTAGGGAGAGAATAAAACATTAACGAGCTGAAGTAATATCCAACTTATTCAACAATGAAGGGAATCCCCAACCATTCTCGCCTGCTACTACGGGTTCTCCGGTCAAGTACTCATAGAGAGTCGGTGCTAACGAACCATTGGCTTCGATCTTTAATGGTAATGAGTTCTCACCAATTGGGGAGCCCCAGAATCCGATAAATGCATCTTTCTCTAAATAGTCTTCACCAGCGTGACGCCCCGGCACTATTGTGTTGTAACCAATTCCCGCTTTAGGGAACAAATTAATGGTACCGGCTCTATCCTCAAGATAAATGTTAGCCAGTTGATTGACCGAATCAGGTCGAGGAGTCAATTGGGTTAAATCCGTCCACTCACTGCGACTACACCACGTTGAATCATCTTCTTTAACTGAACGGTTAATGCACTTTTCCACTAGCCGAGAGTAAACAGAAAAGTCAGCTTTACTCGGTGATGCAAGGTATGGGTTTAACGTTTGTATATTCAGTAAAGTAGGTGCCTGATTTCCCATTAATGACTCATAAAATAGTTTGTCCCCGTGTCGAGTGATCAACTCGTCAACGCGCTTAAGATCGCGGTTGCCGATCACTCGAACAGAACAAGCTCGCTCGTCACAGGCACTCTCTCTCACCACCATATAATCGAGACTCTCAGGTAAGCGTTTTGCTATCTCGTCAATAACATTAATGCTGTCACCTTTGTTTGCTGCAATGGGCGCCCACTGTACCAACTCTTGATAAACAGGCTGTACAGTCCAACCCTGCTTTGAGTTAAAGAAATCCATCATAAAGTTGCCACCCGCGGTCGAGGCAACCACGACATCAACATGTTTAGAGCTTGGATAATTCAACGCATTCGTTATTTTAGGCCCCTCACCTTCATCCGAAGAAATTTTCTTCACCACAATTGAGTAATCAAGCTCTGTTTGTAACCCATCAAAAACTTGCTTCTCAGGATTCAAAGAATAGAACACTGGTGTTAGCCCGTGATCCCCTGCCATTCCCCACAACGTTCTATCGTAGACACCTGCGCTTTGGTAAGTCGCCTCAATTTGACGAATCCAATAATCCAAGCGATTTAACTCACCGGTTGGCATCAAAATCTCATCACTAAAAGGCCCTGTAAAATGGGCGAAATGATCGGGCCACGGGTTATACACCAAGGTGTAATCTGGCATCCCGTTGCCATCAAGCTCCGCCAACTGAGTGATCGACTGTTTAACTAGCGCTTTTTTAGAGAGCTTGGTGAACAAGTCAAAGCTGGAGATAGACTGGTAGGCCTCGATGTCTTCTATCAAAGCCGTTCTTTTCTCTCGTAAAGCGACTTCAACTTCAGAGCGTGCCTGAAGCTCTTTTACACAACGTTTCTCACCGTAATCGCGTAATGACTCCCCTAAGCCTAAGTTCACCAGACCATCATAACTTGTATGCGCATTCCAATCGTATTGAGCATTACAATTCAGAGTTTTAAGGTATTCGAGACGATCAAACATCGTCTGTACCTTGTTGTCTGCCATTAGTACATCAAGCTGTAGAGCATCATTCCCAAAGAAGTAATAAGCTCGGTCGATATCCCTGTCGACAAAGTGGAAGTTAGGCACGCCTGTACCACCTTCACCAGAAACCTTAGCGCCCGTTTTGATGATAGGCAGGTTACGCACGCTGATGGTTGGAGTCGATGAGATACCGACGCGGCTAATGTTGTCTCGATGCTCTTGATAAAGCTTTTTAAAGAAAGGCAGATAATGTGGATCACGATAGGTTTGTTCAGATAGAACTTCCATGAACCTCACTTGTTGTTGATGCTCAGGTTCGATCACCTTTTCTATCTCGGGTTTATATTTCGCTCGGTCTTTATGGTTCTGATAAGCAACCGAAATAAAAGGCGAGTCTTCATTGACCAAACCCTCAATCAACCCTTGCTGTAAGCCATCTACCGTCACTTGCACAGCAAAGCGTTTATTCTGTTGGGATTCCAAAAACTGGATTAGAGAGTCCGGCTGATCATCAAAAGCTTGCTGCATCCAATCATCAAGCGCTTCAGCTCGCTCATCTTTATAAACAAATTGTCGGTAGGCTTTGAGTAAATTCAAGCGAACAAAATCAATAAGGGTGATAGTAAGAGCTTGTGCTTTGTTATTCGACTTATCGGCATTTTCCGGCTTACCATCCTCGGCAATTGCGAGCATTGCCGATTTCATGTCACCCTCTTCCATTCCCGACGCTGCCTGAGCAATTAATTCGACAATAATCGGTTGAATCTGATTAATGATTGCTAAATCTTCAGGACTGTTAGTTAAATAGGTGTAGCTCTCTGGCAATGTGTCCATATCTTGCCAAACGCCAATCTCAAACAGCGCATCGTAGATCACAACCATGTTCGCAATGAAGTGTTCGTCGATTCGAATACCCTCATGATGTCCGGTTGCTTCTGTGGACGTATCAGGCTCTTTGTAATCAGAATCAGGCGCAGCACCCACATAATAGAGGCTATGTTCAAAACCTCTTAATACCTCATCATCGTAGGCTGTCGATAGGTATGCTTTGAATACATCTTCACTACCCAAGCCCGAATAGCGATCGTAGTAACTATAGAGAAAGTAGCCCAAAGGAATGGAATAAGTCGGGTTAGACAACTGAGCGATCACCCGCGCTTTCGTTTTAGCATCCAAAGGCAGTGCGAGAATGTACGCATCAAGCGTTACGCCCGCGATCGTAAAGATCGCTGCATCGCGAGTTAGTGTGGCCGAGTAACTCAGGCTTGAAAGCACCTGGTTTTTCAAAACCTCACTTGAACTGAATACACCACCAATGACAGGCGTTGTCGATATATCGGCAACACTAGACGTTGGTACAACCGCTAAGGAAAGAGTGCTAAATAAAAAGGCACGGCAACGACTTGGGGAATAGAAACTCATCAAATACCCTTAGTTTAATGTGTTTTTATAAATGTAAGTTATTGTTCCAGTTTAGTTTAACAACCAAAAAATGCGCAATGATGCACATCTCAACTCCCAAATGAGCTGTCACTTATTAACTGGTAGTAATATCAATTACAAACACCATTCATTCACTAGAGATATAACTCGCATATAAAAACATTCAAATTTGATGTAACTCTAGAATAAAAGCTCCTGTGCTTTCCGCGCAATCCCTACTTGATACATTCCACAATAATGGCACTCGATTTATAAATAGTCATATTTATCAATGACATTCCGCCAATTGATTTCTGAATAGAAGACTTTTATCAATAACTCAATAAAGGAGAACTAACATGAATGGTCAACGTTCACTGTTAGCTGTGGCAATAGCCCTAGGGATAGCAGGATGTGGTAGCGATAGTTCGAATAGCCCAACAGATAGTGGTGGTTCAACGGCAACAACAGCATCTCTCACCGCCAAAGCCGCAGATGGCTATTTGGTAGGTGCTAATGCATGTTTGGATCTAAACAACAACAAAGAGTGTGATAAGGATGAGCCAAATGCCGTAACCGGTGACAATGGCGAATTCACCATTGATAACTTAACTCAAGAGCAACTAGAGCAGAGCACTCTATTGATTGAAGTTGTCGCCGGACAAACCATCGACACGGATAACCCAGGAGTAGTGTTAAACAAAAGCTACCGCTTAACGGCTCCACCACAATCAGAGTTTATTAGCCCGTTAACCACACTCATACAAAATGAAATTGAAAGTGGCGCATCATTAGATGAAGCGAAAGCAACTATTCAAGAGAAGTTAGGGACAACGCTCGACTTAACTCAAGATTACATTGAGGCCAAAAATAACGACAAGCTAGCCGACTCACAAAAAGCAGCTTTTGAAAACCTACACCGCGTTGCTCAAGTTACGGCATCGGTCATGGCAGAGAATACTGACGCACTATCAGAAACCGCAGCGGGTACTGGTATTTCTGTAGAAGCGCTCACGGCGTTGATCAATGAAGAAGTGACTCGAGTCCTAGATGAAGTCGTCAAAAATATTGAAGCAGCGGGAGAGAACTTCAACCCGAGCGACATTGCTGGCAGCATTAATCGCGACCACATCGCCATTAACGATTCAAACCTCGAAAACAAAATCAAAGAAAACGAAGCAGATAGGGGAGCCAAACCAGTCGATCTTGCGAAAGTCATTAAAACAGATGGCATTAATTGGTTTGATGGTGCAAAAGAGTCAGGTACAGACTCAGTGGTTTCATATGGGACACTAAAAGCATCTTCAGATAACTCTGTTACCGAGACTAATTTCATCTATGACTACGATACAGAGCAATTTGTTGAGTTTGAAAACACTCCAGACGAAAACAATATGGTACTCGACAAAAACGGTTGGGTAACACTTGATTATACCTTAGCTAGTATTACGTCGAATAAAGATGGCAGTGTAACCCTAAAAACTAACAGTTCAGTTTTTGATGAAATTGCTAATGCTAAGCAGTTGGATATCAGTGGTCTTAATGTTCGCTCAATCATGGACCAAACAGATGATGAAAATGTTTGGTCCAACCTTATGCCAGCAAGCTTAAAATTTCCAGATAACACCAAAGCATACAAACTTTCTGTGGAAAATGTCTATGGCAACATTTATTACTACTACAAGGGGGATTGGTGTGCAGAAGATACTCCAGATCGTTATAAAGCGCTCAATAACTCGTGTAACGGAATAAGCGCTTTCAAGAATGGCGGCGTTACAGATACATGGCTTACAACTTTAGCATCGACCATTGCTGACGATGAGTCAGATCGTCATGAAACAGCGTCTAACAATCATGATGATCTAATCCCGATGGCAAGCCTAGAAAATGCTGAGGTATTTGCACAGCTTCTTTCTAACGGAACCGTTGTTTATTATTCAAGAGCGTCGGAAGGAAATACTCAATTTTCAAGATATCCAACGCTCGGTTTATGGAAAGATATTTCTTTAAACGGTGAGGTTTTACGTCAGGTGACGATTCCTGAATCACTCCACTCACAAGCCACATGGTCAAACTACCAGAAGCAAGATAACTCAGCTTACCTTTCTGCCATAGATGGTTTTGTGCGTATTACTTACAAAGGAATTTCAGAAACCGGTAGCGAGGCTTATGTTTTTGGCGAAGCGACGAAACAGTTCATTCTGAATAACATGCTAACACCATAGCCACTGTATTTTAGTATTTACCTTCTATTCAGTAATCGATGAGTAATATAAACAAGCCAATATCTTATTGGCTTGTTCTTTTTTGCAAACCATACTTTGCTCTCGACACAAAAACTCAATCACAGGATTTGGAGCAAATACCCCTACAAACGCTTGCCGCTACCATCTTCCCACATCACTTCACACTCTTCTTTAATGGCTGCTTTTAATAGCTCTACCAATGGAAATGCTCGGCTGCCAATGTTTACTGGCGCTTCGACAACTTCATCTTCATTGTCGTCATCCATATCGTCTTGCTCTACAGCTTGATTTTGCTCCGCAGCGATTGCAGTGCGCAGGTTATTCAATGCTTGGGGAACTTCTGAAGCGTCAATGGCTCCTGGGATCGTACCACTATGTCCGAGCATTTTAATAAACTGAAGACCTACTTCACCAAACATCGTGACACTTGCGTGTGCCTTGCAACTGAACGTGATTAACATAATTGGTCCCTTAATAATTGAATAGTAAAAGAACTATGTGGAGTAAATCATTGGAAAGCAAGCACATAATCGTCCGCTTGCTTTTTGCGAGCTGCACCATTAGTGATATCCATCACCATTTAGAATGCGTTAATCAACCTTTCATATGAAATCTTGATAATAGTCACATTAAATGGTCAGCTAAGGCTCCGCGTAGCCCATTATTTAATCTAGTATTAATACCATTATCAAAATTAGTGGCACAAATCACATGAACAGGCTTGTAGGAAGGCACCTTGAAGAGATGGCGGATATCCGCTCTACGCGAAAACAAAAAATCGTCTACTCCTTTTCACTGACTGCTGCCGCGCTCTTTATCTTTTACACATGGGCTTACTTTCAGGGGCAACACTACACGTTGTCCATGTTTGAGCTGTGCTTTGCTTTTATCGCTATCGCCAACGCGATTTATGTAAGAAAAGTCTACAATCCTGAGTACTCAGAGTTAATTCTCAGCTGTGTGCTGCTTGTACAAGGCGTCATCCTATTTTTATACAGCTATGCCATTCCCGACCGCATACTTTGGCTCTATCCGATTTTGGCAGCCGTTATTTTTATCAATGACTTCAGAATTGGCGTCATCCTAAGCACCTCTTTTTGTCTATTCATAAGTACGCTGATCACCGCATTACCTAGCAATTTTTCTCTCCCTTTTAACAGCACACATCGCTTTATTCTTAGCTTGTTTACCATGAGCTTGGTGTGTCATACCTCCGCGTACTACTACACCAAAGCAGTAAGTTATATACAGCGCTTGTATAAAGAAGGGATCGAAGACTTAGCTTACCGAGACCAACTCACGGGGTTAGCAAACCGATGGAGCTTCGAACGTTGGGCTATTGAAAAACTAACAACCGTTGATAGTGAGCGATCACTTACTGCATTGGTTTTTTTAGATATCGATGATTTTAAAGGCATCAATGACAGTTATGGACACGATGTGGGCGACAGTGTGCTGCAGCACTTTGCGAATCGCTTGAGCAACAATATTCGAACTCGAGATCGAAAAAGTCACGAATACGACTATTCGATTGCGCGTTTTGCGGGCGATGAATTTGTATTAATGCTCTACGATATCCCGACCCGAAAAGACCTCGATGGAATCCTAGACCGAATCTGTGGTTTGTTCGAAAGCGGCTGCCAAACAAATGAAAGAATAAAAGAGCTAACGCTCAGTGTTGGTGTGTCTTTGTACCCACAAGATGCACAGGACTTACATGAGTTAACGAGATGTGCGGATAAAGCCATGTATGTTGCCAAGCATTCAGGCAAGAACCGATACGCTTATTATCACGACACCCCGGTTTCTACTTTGATAGAAGAGTGTCCGATGGACAGCATCCATGCAGAAGCCAAAGCTCCTAAAGGTGAAGAGGATATTCAAACTAACGTAGAAGGGAACAATGTAACGCTACTAAAAACTCGCCAGCGTTAACCAGCCATATACATAGCCCATAAGCTGACAAGACCAATAACAATAATCCAAACCACTTGCCGAACTCGGCTTCGGTTTTCCCACTTAGATCTGGTGACGGTTTTAAGCGCGGATTCCTTTGCCGAATGCACAAAAGGCGCTTCAACTTCGCGCTTTTTGATACGACGTTTCACCGCGTTATTCGCAACCTCAGTAAAACGTTGACCTTGATCTGTCGTAAAGTCATTTTCAAAGCCCATTCGACCGTGCCTTTCGCCATGTTTTTGTTGTACTGCCATAGCGGCCTCCTTGGCGGTCTGCCCTATATTGAGTATAGACTTAATTTCATATTGTTACCTGTTCAAAATTTTCGAATAAGTCACTCAACGCAGCACCATCTTCTTTATAAATTAAATTCCATACACTAACCCTATTCAAGCTTATGAGGGTTTCAATATGTCGAATGTAAGAACCGTAGAACATGTAATCTCAGCCCATGCCACGTCCGATGGCGACGGGGTTAAAATCCAAAGAGTTGCTGGTTTTAATAACAAACGCTTCTCTCCATTTTTGATGATTGATGAACTCAAATCAGATGAGAGCAAAGACTATGTTGGCGGCTTCCCTCCCCACCCTCACCGTGGGATAGAGACACTCACCTATATGCTGCAAGGTCACTTTCAACATAAGGACCACATGGGCAATGTTGGAGAGCTTCGTAGTGGTGGGGCCCAATGGATGGCTGCAGGTCGTGGCGTTATTCACAGTGAAATGCCGATGATGGAGGAAGGTGCACTTCATGGTTTTCAGATTTGGATCAATCAACCTGCCAAAGACAAAATGAAGCCAGCGCAATACCATGACTTCCAAAGCGAGACTATTACTGAACACCAAAGTGAGCAGAGTGGTTTACTAAGAGTTATTGCCGGAGGATTTGAATTACTGAATCCTGCAGCTAACACTTTAAAAATACAAGGACCACTACAACAAACGGGCGTGCCACTGAGTGTTTCAGATTGGCGAGCGAGCGTTGGACAACAAATCTCGATAAGCACTAACGTTAGTCACAATGCCATGACGTATGTGTACAAGGGCAGCCTTAAAATTGGTGAAAAAATCATAAGCCAAGGTCAACTGGCGTTCCTAACAAGCGCTGAAATACTGTCTTTAGAAAGCCAAGAGGATTCCGGTGCACTTATCTTTATCGGAGAGCCAATCGATGAACCGGTTGTACATTATGGTCCATTTGTCATGAACTCTATGGAAGAGATTGAACAAACCATTCAAGACTATAACAGCGGCGTGTTTGAAACTTATTAATGTCTGGTTTGGACTTTCGAGGGATTGAGAAGGTAACAACGAATTTGGTCGTCGATTTGATGACTGTAAAACAAGTGACACTATCCACTGCCGGTTATTATCACTTATTTAACCACGCTCTTAGAGCGTGGTTTTTTCTTATTGGAAAGAAGTTAACTCACATCTCCCTAGAGGTACTCACATAGGTAAGCCGTTGCTTCTTTTACTTGTAGGTCAAAAGATGAATCTCCTGCAACGTCAAAAGACTCACCAGATTGGTATGTAGTCCAGTCTTCATCACCAACACGTTTTACCGTTAGTGCGCCTTTTACAACCGTCATCTTTTCTGGAGCCGCCGTACCGAAGGTATATTCGCCAGCCGCCATCACACCAACACTCACATCAGCGCCAGATTGATTAAACGCTAACGATTTAACGCCACCTTCAAAGTATGTGTTTTCTTTAATCATTGTACTTCCTTGTTATCTTAAAATTGCAGTTATTGGGCTCAACGAATAAGCCTACCTGTAGACTTAGGTGATAATTGTTTTAACCAATTCGCGACTTTCCTACAAGAAATAAATACGCATAACTTAAGATTTACTGACAGCAACTTGCATTGATGACATAAATATTGGTGGTAATACTCAAAGAAACATCAAAGCAAGCCTATTTATCGTAACATTGGATCTTGCTTCTAACTCTTCTAACGATCTTTGCAAACAAAGATTTTAATTTATAGACTCAAAGACGGTACAAGCAAAAAATGAAGAGATAATGGCAAAAAAGCCCACTAAAAGCAGAGATATATTTGCCAACTCACTACTCTACGGCTTTCTATTAGCAGGTTTTATGATTGCCGTCACTGCTGGTTATTTTGCTTATCAAGCTCATCAAAAGTCTGTCAGTCCAAGTAACGTCCATGGTAATTGGATTGAGATTGGTGCTCCACCATACAATACCGACATCCTGACCCTTTCTGAAAAAGGGGTAATGATCAATCATCGCCTTATCACCACTTCGTTTGAGTTTGACGGTAAAATCGTCACGATAAATACAGGCTCTGGACCAAGGGTTTACACCATCAGTGGTACCTACGATTCACCTCGCCTAAAACGACTGGAGCCAAGCACACCTGCCCAGCAATTTATTAAAGAAGGCTTTGAGCATACCGCTACCGGTGATAATCACAGTGTCATGCAACAAAGAAGAGCTTCATTAGCTGAGCAATTCAAAAGATAGTCTTCAATCGCCAAAATCACTCCACCAACACACTTCTACCTCCCCTGCCTAGCCGCCACTACTTTGTGATATCGCTTCAACCAAACGATATTTTCATGCAGCTTGTCGCAACTTTACATAACTTCATGTCGTGAAATTTCACATATGAGATTTTCATGCTAGGTAGCTTTTCATTTTATAAAACATGGACTCGACCTCTCACTCATTAAGCAACAATTTTGTAACAAGATACAATTTTTTAGTTGTCCATCGAAAACAGATTTATTTTCAGTTATGAAATTAAAACTCTCTCGAATACTGACGGGGAAGCTCCTTCAAAAGTGATCGGAGCAACTTATGGGGCCATTTGGTTCTCGTAACCTTCAAGGAATGAGAGAAATAGTATGATTCGTTTTAATACCTGTGCTGCGAGCATTGCTCTAGCGCTATCTGGTACAGCATTAGCTGCTCCAACAGCACCTAGCATCGACATGTACGGTTCCAACAACCTACAGTTTTCTAAAATTGAACTCGCGATGGAAACCACTTCTGGCTACAACCAGATGGTTAAGTATCAAGACAAAGCAAAGGTCGACGTTAAGTTTAACCAGTGGAGCGGAACGTCAGGAAACACGTACAACATCTACTTTGATGGCGTTAAAGTTGCGACCGGTCCAATCACTGGCAGCCAAACTACCGCTTCATTCGAATACGGTCAGGGTGGCTTGTTTGATATGGAGATCGAAGCGTGTGACGAAACGGGTTGTAGCAAGAGTGCACCCGCTAAGATCACTATCGCCGATACGGATGGTGCACACTTAGCACCACTAGCAATGAACATTGATCCAAACAACAAGTCATACAATACAGACCCAAACACAGTAGTGGGTACTTACTTTGTTGAATGGGGTATCTATGGCCGTGATTACACCGTCGACAACCTACCCGCTGATAACCTGACCCATATCCTTTATGGCTTCATCCCAATTTGTGGTCCTAACGAATCAGTGAAATCGGTTGGCGGTAACAGCTACAACGCACTCATGACGGCATGTCAGGGCGTCAACGATTACGAAGTGGTAATTCATGACCCATGGGCAGCTTTCCAGAAAAGTTTCCCTCAAGCAGGTCACGAATACAGCTCACCAATCAAGGGCAACTATGCAATGATGATGGCGCTCAAGCAGCGTAATCCAGATCTGAAAATCATCCCTTCAATTGGCGGCTGGACCCTGTCAGACCCATTCTTCGATTTCACAACCAAAGCCAACCGTGACACCTTCGTCGCCTCGGTTAAGAAATTCCTAAATACATGGAAGTTCTACGACGGTGTGGATATCGATTGGGAATTCCCAGGTGGCGGCGGTGCTGCACCAGAACTTGGTGACCCCGTAAATGATGGCCCAGCTTATATCGCACTAATGGCAGAACTACGCGCAATGCTTGATGAGTTAGAAGCAGAAAACGGTCGTACTTACGAACTCACATCAGCGATCGGTGTTGGTCACGACAAAATTGAGGATGTGGACTACGGTGATGCTATCCAGTACATGGACTACATCTTCGCGATGACTTACGACTTCTATGGCGGTTGGAACAACGTGTTAGGTCACCAGACAGCATTAAACTGCGGTAACTTCATGCGTCCTGGCCAGTGTGATGGCTCTGGCATTGATGAAAATGGCAAACCATACACAGGCCCTGCTTACACCACTGACAACGGTATCCAATTACTGCTTCAGCAAGGTGTTCCAGCTAACAAGCTTGTCGTAGGTACAGCAATGTACGGTCGTGGTTGGGAAGGCGTACTACCATCAACACTCTCTGACCCAAGCGACCCTATGACAGGTGTCGGAAATGGCAAACTGAAAGGCAGCACCGCACAAGGTGTTTGGGAAGATGGCGTTATCGACTACAAAGGCATTAAAGCGAACATGCTTGGCGCCAACAACCAAGGCATCAATGGCTTCGAATACGGCTACGACGAAATGGCAGAAGCGCCATACGTTTGGAACCGTACTTCAGGTCAGTTGATCACGTTTGATGACGACCGCTCGGTTAAAGCAAAAGGTGCGTACGTGCGTAGCCTTGGTCTTGCGGGTCTGTTCTCTTGGGAAATTGATGCGGATAACGGCGACATCCTAAATGCAATGCACGAGGGTTTAGCAGGTGGTACTACAGAACCTGTCAACAAGAAACCAACCGCATCAGCGGGTGCAGACCAATCTGTTGAAGGCCCTGCTTCTGTTTCTCTAGATGGCAGCGCTTCAAAAGACAGTGATGGCACAATTGCTAGTTACGCTTGGTCTCAAGTGAGCGGTACAGCAGTAACACTGGCTAACGCGAATGCCGCGGTTGCAAGCTTCGATGTTGTTGAAGTCGTTCAGCAAGAAACACTGACCTTCAGCCTAACGGTAACGGACAACGAAGGCGCAACGTCAACGGACACGGTTGTTGTAACGGTCAATCCAAAAGATACAGGTCCAGTTAACACAGCACCAGTTGCAGTGGTTACGGCTCCGGCTGAAGTCAATGCGGGTGATGTTGTGGTCGTGGATGCATCTGCGTCTAGCGATGTCGATCAAGACACACTAACCTTCACATGGGACGTACCTGCAGGTATCGATGCAACAGTACAAGGCGCTTCAGTAAGCTTTGTTGCAGCAGAATACACGCAAGACACTATTCTGAACTTCTCTGTGACCGTGAGTGACGGTACAGATTCATCAGTCGCAGCTGCATCAGTGAAAGTACTTAAGAAAACCACAGACGGCGGTACATGTACTAACGCTTGGGATTCAAGTGCAGTCTACACTGGCGGCGACCAAGTGACTCAAGCTGGCAAGACTTGGGAAGCGAAATGGTGGACCAAAGGTGATGACCCAGTTAACTCAGGTGAATGGGGTGTATGGAAAGAAGTTGGCCCAGCAAACTGTGCTAACTAAAAATAGGTTTTAGCTAAATACTCACTAAACACCTAAAAGCAAAGGCCAACTAGAAATGTCTGGTTGGCCTTTTTGTTGTTTTTTCTGAACCTAGCTAATCAAGGTATCAAAACTCTCAAATACCTGAGGGCACTTCATCACTCGACCATGGCCCTGCCCTTGAGTAGCAATCAAGGTAACGCGATCCATTTCATTCGCTGCACGCTGTGACACATCAAACTTGGTAAACTTGTCTTGCTCATCATGCACAATGATTGTCTGAGACTGACGCAGCGCGAGCTTGCCATAGGGATCGACAGACTGGATTGGGTAATTAAACTGTTCTTCTACTTCTCCCACTACCGCCTCAAACAACTTCATTGAGTACCCTGAACGAGCAACGCTGCCGAACAGGTTATCGAGGTAATCCAATACAGGTGCAATCAGCAACAATGGTTTGTTTTCCAATTTAACGTGCTTACATTCCAACGCAGAAGCGGTACCCATGCTGTGACCAACTAAGCCTGCCACTTCACCCACCGAGTCAAGAATCGCCTCAAGGCCGTTCACAAACGCCGGAATATGACCATGCACGCCATCGCTGCCGCCATGCGCCGGGTGATCGTAAGCCAGAGCGGTAAAACCTTTAGCTGCGATGTGTTCCATCAAAGGAAAGAACTGACTCGCAGTCCCTGACCAACCATGAGTTAATACCCAAACTGGCCCAGTACCTAGAGAGTAAGTTTTAAGAACGCCATCGCGGCCTTTAATTTCGCTCTTGATCAACCCTTGTGGATCAGCATTTTTCTGCTCGGTACGCATTGGCGTGAGCAATAACTTACGCGCTGTTTTCTTTGCATGGCTCGGCGCTAAGATGTAGTGCAGGTTGGTGGTTGCACCAATCAGGCTGCGCTTGAAGCTGAATTTGTTCGATGTATTAAAGTAGATTTTGTCACTCATGACCATTCCTTGTATCGCCATCTTCATTGGCGGATCGAGCTCGGCCAGAAAAAAGAACGACCGTGCTATTTATTGGTATAAAAAATGGGGCAAAGCTGTTTACACGTGCTTGCCGCCACTTCTCTTAAAATTGTTAGACGCGAGTTAAGCCACTTTCCAGCTAGCGATCAAGCGCTCTACACCGCTCCAAAAATGCGTGTGGCTCGCTTGTTGGCCTCGTAACGAGTAAAACAAGTTCGCGCTCAGATAGAGACCATATAGCTCAAAAGTTGCCTGTTTTGGATCTAAGTCGGATCTGAACTGCTGACTCTCAACCGCTTTTGCTACCTGAATCGTCAAGTAGTCAATCCAAACCGAAATGGTTTTCTGGAGCGCTTGCTGAATCACAGACGTTTCACTACCAGCATCTTTCCACGCATCAATAAACATGCAGCTACCTTGAAACGAATGGTTCCAACCCAGCCAGTTATCGAGCAACTGTTTTAACTTCGCTTCAATGTCAGCATCACCAAGCTCTCTTGCTGGAATGATGACCCGCTCGGTGAAGATAGCATTGGAGTACTCAAGTACAGAGAGCTGGAGGTTCTCTTTAGAGTTGAAGTGTGCAAACAAACCACTCTTAGACATACCACACTGCTTGGCTAATTCGCCAATCGTCAAACTCTCAAGCCCGTTCTCACTCGCAAGGGCGAATGCATGGCTCAAAATATACTCTTTAGTTATCTTTCCTTTACTCATTATTCACCAA
>NZ_MCYD01000601.1:0-2982 GCF_002876325.1 Vibrio sp. 10N.261.52.A1 | reverse complement strand
TGAATGAGTTTGAGAGAATAGAAACAGCTTTCCGAATTTTAAAATTTGCTTGGCGACCATAGCATTGTGGACCCACCTGATTCCATGCCGAACTCAGAAGTGAAACACAATAGCGCCGATGGTAGTGTGGGGCTTCCCCATGTGAGAGTAGGACATCGTCAGGCTCAAATTGCTTTAAGCTGAATAGACACTGCGGAGTGGTAGTTCAGTTGGTTAGAATACCGGCCTGTCACGCCGGGGGTCGCGGGTTCGAGTCCCGTCCACTCCGCCACTTATCAGAAAGCCTAGTCTTACGACTAGGCTTTCGTCGTTTCTAGAGATAGATATTTTGGTCTTCGACCAACGAGTCCCGGTCGTCTGATCCCCCAGCTATTCCGCCACTTATACTAAGCCCAAGCATAACTGCTCGGGCTTTTTTACGTTTGAATGATTGTGTTCCGCTTCGGTTGAAAGAATCCCGCAAAAGGTTTGCTCGTTGTCCGCAACCCGGCGACCCCACTATTTATTAGAAAGCCTAGCCTTATGACTAGGCTTCACTTGTTTTAGGAAATAGATAATTTGGTCTTCGACTAATGAGCCCTGACCGTCTGCGAACACTACCTTTATGTCATTCATAGAGAAGTCCAGCTAGAAATAGCAGGACTTTTTTACATTCGAATCATTGCAAATCGCCCCGGTTGTCAGCAATCCCGACCATGCCTCCAATGGTGGGAAATCTAGTCCGACGATTAGGCTTACGTCGTTTGTGAGTATTGTTAATTTACTTGGAATGTACATTTTGCTTGGCCAGGAGCAAAGGTACAGAAGAACCTCAATTTATCGACATGCCTTGTTAGAAGTAGTTTGGCTTGGTTACTTCCGAATTATGATGATCTCTCTTTGAAGTGCGTTAAACAAGTCTTGGAGCTCTCACTATAGCTTTCCTGCTTTTCGGTGCTTACCGAGAAGGTAGGTAGTGTCGTGAAGCGCTATTGCTTTGATGTATGGCAACCTAGTCCGCGGTTAAACTTGCCTTCTAATGAGCCTTTAAGAGGCCCTGAATTACCCGGGAGCAGTACTCTACTGACAATTTCGTTGTAAGCTTTTTATTGTAATGAATAGTCGAAACATCTCGGTAGTCTAACTACTTCTTTTAAAGAGGTGCTAGCGTGCCTTTCATTGCTTCTTATCTAAATATTTCCTATCCCCTGATGCTTGGACCTTCAGCTCTCCTTATTGCGTTTTGTCACTGTCATTTGTGGAAGAAGCCTTACGGCCTGTCTAGCACAATAGAGAGGTATTTCCATGGGGATTCCTATCTGGTATCTATTAATACACAACAGATCTATGCTTTTAGCAATTCCAGCGGTGGGCACTTTATAGAAGCATTTACAAGGTACTAGTTCTGCTGAGATTTGCTTATTCATACGTTCTATAAACCGTAACCTATTTCTTTGTATTCAGAAGGTATAGGAGACTGTTCACTATGATATAGCTAGCCTTTAGCTCGGTTTTGAGAGTGTGGGTATCAGAATTGTTGTTTAGCCCTCAAAGGTAGACTCCCTTCAAGTCATCCATTGCCGATCAATGCTCTTTTACTTCTCATTGAAATGCCGTCCTTACACCCTCAAGAACAGATATCTTCAACTATATTGTATTGGTGACAGTATATTAGAAGGTAAGTTTTTTCAGGTTTGGGGTGAGCAATATTGGTACACACGCCGAAGGTTTATTGCCCTTAAGCATCGTACTCGAAGCCTATGTACATTCTACGAGCGTGTGGAAGCGTTAAGATTATAATTAGTAGAATTTGATTTTTTTGCTCTCCGGTTCAACTCTTAGTTGGCTTTAGGTGGTTAATATGAAGTACCGGAAGTCACTTTTAACTTTTAGTGATTCCAGTATTTAGAGAGTTGAGAATAATTACTGTGGGATCGCAGAGAAGGCTCGAGTAGGTAATGTAATGAAACTGAGTTTTAATTTTGAAGATGCAGGCCAGATCTTTGTTGGATCTTTTGCTCTGGCTGTTCCAATCTCTTTTTCTGAAGAAGCCTGGAGACTAGGAGAGACGTTGCCTGCCGAAAATTTATTGCTGTTGTTTATGTTATCCGCAGTCTTTCTTGGTTTTTATACTTATGAGAGCGTTTTCCAAAAAGATGTCGTTGCCCGAATTCCTGTGTTCATTTTTAGAATCGTTATCGCTTATGCCATGACGGCCATGGTCGTAGCATTAGTATTGACTTGTCTAGATAAACTTCCTTTATTGACTGACCCTGTAGTTTCAATCAAGAGAGTGATTGTTATTTCTATGCCAGCCTCTATGGGAGCGATTGTGGTGGATAGTTTTGATAAAGAGTAATCGTAGTGGCTAAGGAGAGCGTGGCGATTTACAGTGACACTGAGAGCGATCAGCGCGATGTTTTAAAATTGGAAGCTCTAAATCGCCACACTATACAGATCTTCGATTTATGATCCGTCGTTATCACCAGAGTAATTTTCGATGAAGTGTTTTTACTAAGTGAACTTTACCACTTGAGATGAATGGCTATGGTTTGATTACCTCTAGATAAAGAAAGGTATTTTGGATGTGATAAAAGGCAAGGATGTTTAAAGAAGGTAGGAAAGAGATGCGTGATCTTCAGGTGCAAAAAAGCCGCATCAATGATGCGGCTTCTTCTTTATTGGCTCCCCTTGCGGGATTCGACGCGGCCGGCTAGGGCGGTCCGACGATTCGGCTGAGACATTGCTTTGGCACAAAGCAGGAGCGGTAGATACGAAAAAGCCTCATCGTGTGATGAGGCTTTCTCTAAAGTGGCTCCCCCTGCGGGACTCGAACCTGCGACATACGGATTAACAGTCCGCCGTTCTACCAACTGAACTAAGGGGGAATTATTTAAGAAGAGTAAACTTCTCAATAATATAAATGGTGCCGACTACCGGAATCGAACTGGTGACCTACTGATTACAAGTCAGTTGCTCTACCTACTGAGCTAAGTCGGCACA
>NZ_MCYD01000600.1:0-1165 GCF_002876325.1 Vibrio sp. 10N.261.52.A1 | reverse complement strand
TCATTAACTGCAATTAATAGCTTTTATGAATTAATGAGCTGAGTAACATTGTCCATATCATGATGCACCAATTTAAGGCAATACGGGCTATACACAAGAGAAAAGTAGGGTTAAAGGACTAGATTATGGGTGAGTGTCAAAGTTGTAAAATCGAACAGCTTTGATCTTTGCATAGAAATGATATCTACTTCTCAAAATACATTCAAAACACCAAGTTGTTGTTATTTTACCTAAGTTAACTTTTGGATAAATAATGAGCGCATGAAAAATAGATTATTGTAAAATATTGGGATGAAGGTCTAGAATTTGTATTTTAAGTACAAAGAGAAAAACTGACCGATATTTTTATTGCCACTGAAGTACCGCATAAAGCTGAAGGTACTTGCGGACTAATTGCTGATTACCGGAACGTTTTAAGGGATGGCCGAATTTTATAAAACAAGGGCTAATCCTAAAGTTATTGTTTAGGTCAGCAGCGAATTGAGAATCGCTCTCTCTAAGTGTAATACCTTGCTGGCTGTACTCGTTTATCTCATCAGGCAACTCACCCATCCACCAGTGCAGTAACTCTCCACTATTCTTGCTGCGGCTAATCCAATGGTCAGACACGATAATCAAGAGGTCATTGGGTTGAATTGCAAACCCATATTCCTGTTGCCAGTTATGAATATCTAACATCAATTTTTTACGACAGGTCTTTCCCGCGCTGACCATATGATGGCTGATCACCCAAACGGTCCCAATCTCCGACGAGATTCGAAAGTGTCGAGGGGTATCTCCGGAAGAAAGCATTTCTAAAGGGCTAATGTTACTTGCGTGATTAAAGCTTACGAAGGTGTGCTCCATTCGGCGTGCGAATGCTTTTCCGATGTGATGCTCACTGATCCCTTGGTTGTGCACAGTAGGGTAATGGTGTTCACATAGCTTTAGGCAATCGTCTTGAAACTGATTAACGCTTTTAATCACGAGATCTAATAACAATGAAGTCCCTTATACATAGTTACTATCTTATTGATGGGAAATAGTACGGTAATTGATGTGTCATTACCTATTAGCAAAGTCCGAGTTCTTGATCCCTATATCAAAATTAGCGTTTGCCGAGCGATTTTCTGGATAGCACTGGCACTTCGTAGGTCTGTATTCTAAATTATCAGGAATTCTAATC
>NZ_MCYD01000599.1:0-2458 GCF_002876325.1 Vibrio sp. 10N.261.52.A1 | reverse complement strand
GATATGGCTGGTCAGCGTATTGATAACTTCTTACGCAACCAATTAAAAAACATCCCGAAAAGCATGATTTACCGAATCGTGCGTAAAGGCGAAGTCCGCGTAAACAAAAAACGCATCAAGGCTGAGTACAAACTAAAAGCTGGTGATTTAGTTCGTATCCCGCCAGTTACCATTGAAGAGAAAGTCGAAGAGAACGTGCCAAGCACGAAACTCAACAAGGTTTCAGAATTGGAACAGTGCATCATTTATGAAGATGATCACATGCTGATTCTAAATAAACCATCGGGCACTGCCGTTCATGGCGGTAGTGGACTTAAGTTTGGCGCAATTGAAGCATTGCGTGCACTTCGTCCTGAAGCTCGCTTTCTCGAGTTAGTGCACCGTATCGATAGAGATACGTCTGGCATCTTGCTTGTTGCTAAGAAGCGCTCGGCGCTAAGACATCTTCAAGCGCAATTCCGTGAAAAAACGGTTCAAAAATACTACTTCGCTTTAGTGATGGGCGAGTGGAAGAACAGCTGTAAGGTGGTGAACGCGCCTCTGCTGAAAAATGAAGTAAACAGTATCGTTCGTGTTAACCCGAATGGTAAAGCCTCGGAAACCCGTTTTAAGGTTTTAGAGAAGTTCAAAGATGCGACACTGATTCAAGCGAGCCCGATTACCGGTCGAACGCACCAAATTCGTGTACACACTCAATATACTGGCCACCCAATTGCATGGGATGACCGCTATGGTGATCGTCGTTTTGATGCTTACACTGGAAAAGTCGGTTTGGATCGTTTGTTCCTACATGCAGCAAACATCAAGTTCACGCACCCAGGTAGCGAAGAGAAGATGGATATCTCAGCTCCGATGGAAGCGCGATTAGAAAAAGCGCTGACTGGTTTACGTAAGCTTTAATAAGATACGAGATAAGAGATACGAAGGGGAGTACTCTTTTAGGATATAGTATCAGCTATCTGGAAATGAAAAAGGTTGACGAATATCGTCAACCTTTTTTGTTTGTGCTTGTTGTAGGAGATCCCCAACTCGCTCTTGGGGATGACGATAAGTGAATCTCCAATAACTAAATAACTAGCAGACCTCAGGATTTTAATAATCATTAGTTTCCGTCATTCCCTAGACTGACGAAGGAAGGAGTAGGGAATCTCTAGCGAAGATATCGCATCCGTTAAAGCACACTCATCCCTTGCGCATCTAACATATCGATCAAATCGATAAGCGGCAGACCGATAAGCGTGTTTGGATCTTTTCCTTCCATCTCTTTAAACAAAGCGATACCTAGTCCTTCACACTTAAAGCTGCCAGCGCACCAGTAAGGTTCTTCTTTTTCAACGTAAGAGATGATCTGTTGCTCGGTTAAGTCACGGAAGTGAACAATAAAGGTATCGAGACGCGTGTCAGCTCGTTGGGTTTTGTTATTCCATACAGTGACGCCTGTATAGAAGGTGATGCTCTTGCCACTTTGACGAGACAACTGTTCAATCGCTTTTTCACGCGTGTGAGGCTTACCTATGATCTCGCCGTCAATTACGCAGACTTGATCCGAACCAATCACCAAACTTGGCTGCTCGACGACGCAAGACTTAGCTTTGGTTTCTGCAAGACGCAGGACCAACTGTTGTGGAGTCTCCCCTGAAATCGGTGTTTCGTCACAGTCAGGCTTGGCTGTAATGAAGCTAATTTGTAGCTTTTTGAGGATCTCTTGCCTAAATGGTGAGGTAGAGGCTAAAACTAGTTGGTAATTTTTCATTTTAATTTACAATTCATAGAAGCATTTACAGTAGGATATAGGAAGTTATCCCGCTATTCATAATGCTCTGTATGGGAAAGGTAAAAAAGTGTACTTTTTTTGCCATTTCCTTTGACTAAACTCGATTTGGAAGATAAGATTCGCGCCCTATGCAAAAGGTAAAAATACCGCGTACAGTTGATCCGGCAAGAACGGCTCAGAAACGACTAGATTTAGATGGCATCATCCAAACCAGTCTTTTTAAGCGTTTAGCTGACGCAACTGAAGGCGTAAAACGTGACGCGCAAGTCTCATTGTCATTTGGGCTTGATGAACAACGATTAGTCGTTATCTCTGGTAAAGCTAACGTCGAAGTCGATTTAGAGTGTCAGCGTTGTAATGAGGTTTTCGCACATGAGTGCGATGTCCGATTCACTTATACTCCTTACTATAATGAGAAAAGTGAAGAGGAAGCACCGGAAGAGTACGATTTGGTAGATCTGAACGAGTACGGTGAGTTAGACCTGATTCAACTAGTTGAAGACGAGTTCATCCTTGGATTGCCACAAATAGCAATGCACGATAATGCGAAATGTAGCGTTAACTCAAATAACTTGGTGTTTGGTGAACTTCCTGAAGAAATTGAGGAAGACAAGAAGCCGAATCCATTTGATGTTTTAAAAAGCTTGAAGAAGTAACTGCTTCTTTAAGAATTTACATAGGAGT
>NZ_MCYD01000598.1:0-1258 GCF_002876325.1 Vibrio sp. 10N.261.52.A1 | reverse complement strand
CCACAAATTAGCTCGTGGTGAGAGATGAGCGCTAAACAAACCCAGCTTCGGCTGGGTTTTTGCTTTCTGCGGTTTGTAAAAGTGTATGGGGGTATGCCTAATTTGGATCGTGGATGATAAGCGAGATTCCCTATCACGGTCGTCCCTCCCTGTAGGGAATGACGGGAACCGGACGATGATGATCCCAGCATTTCTTTATTAGCAATACACATGGCTAGAGTAAGTAACGACTCATTTAGAACAAATATTTTATCGTCATTCCAGAACCGAGTGGAGTGAGATAGCAGAAATCTAGCTTTTAGAGGAGGTGATTTTTTAGTTTTGGTTTACCACTATCAGAAATGAAGAGCTATCTGTAAGTCGGTGAGGTAATTAGCCGTCATTCCAGAACTGAGTAGAACGAGGTATCAGGAATCTAGTTTTTTGAGGAAGTGATTTCTTTAGTTTTTGTTTGCCACTATAAGAAATATTGGGTTACCTAGGGAATAAGTTGTGCAAAGGACTAAAACAGTAATTCGTCATCCCAGAATCGAGTAGAACGAGATATCAGGGATCTCTTCTGATTTTATATTCAACACCACGCTCATTAACTTAAATAACGGGGCAACTTTAGCGAATGTCGCCCTATTAATTGAATGGCGATCACACTTTTCTTTGTTATTGAAAATAATGCGAAAAAAAACACATTTTTTATTAAAGCTTCTAATTGAGGCGCCGTTAAAGGGATTGAGAGAAATGATATGTACCAATGTAAGGTGAGAGAGACAGTGGTGCGTAAACAAATTGATATGTATTTGTGTGAGGTGAGAGTCACATGAGTGCATTAAAAAATGCCTAAAGGAGATCAACTATGGCGATTAATGTAAGCACTAACGTGTCTGCAATGACGGCTCAGCGTTACCTAAATAACGCGGCTGAAGGTACTCAAAAATCAATGGAGCGTTTGTCTTCTGGCTATAAAATCAATAGCGCAAAAGATGATGCTGCAGGCTTACAAATCTCTAACCGCTTAACGTCACAAAGCCGCGGCCTAGATATGGCTGTGAAAAATGCGAATGACGGTATCTCTATTGCACAGACAGCTGAAGGTGCGATGAATGAGTCAACCAACATTCTGCAACGTATGCGTGACCTTTCTCTTCAATCTGCAAACGGTTCAAACAGCAAGTCTGAGCGTGTTGCTATCCAAGAAGAAGTATCAGCTCTTAACACAGAACTTAACCGTATCGCTGAAACAACCTCTTTTGGTGGTAACAAG
>NZ_MCYD01000597.1:0-207 GCF_002876325.1 Vibrio sp. 10N.261.52.A1 | reverse complement strand
TTTAAATTGTTAAAGAGCTTTTCCTTTTTGAGCTTCGCTCAAATCGGACGGCCATTTTAGCGATTTAAGTTTTAGTGTCAACCACTATTTTCAAAACTTTTTTCAAGCGCTTGGCTTGGCTAATTTGGCTTGCTGATTCGTTTTGGTTTCCTAAGAAGCCATCCCGTGTCAGCGAGGTGGCATTATAGAGATTTCGATCACACTGGC
>NZ_MCYD01000596.1:0-371 GCF_002876325.1 Vibrio sp. 10N.261.52.A1 | reverse complement strand
ACTTCAGATAGGTAAAGCGTAGAGTTCTCTTCGCCTGCTTTGTATGGGTCTTGAGATACGCCAGAGTGAGGGATCGCAACGATAACGTCTGCGCCTTCAGCCTTCATTTGAGGTACTAGCTCGTTCGCTGTCTCAACGATGTCGCGAGCGATCACTTTACCTTCAAGGTTCTTTTTATCCCACGTCATGATTTGTGGTGGAACAAAGCCGATGTAACCCACTTTGATCTCGTGCTCTACGCCAGCTGTATCTGCGAACGTGTGTGTCTTGATGATGTAAGGTGTGAAGTAGTGCTCTTTTGTTTCAGCATCGTAAACGTTAGCACTGATGTATGGGAAATCAGCGTCGTTGATAGATTCTTCTAGGAACTC